>JBAYQF010000031.1:0-11027 GCA_041677325.1 Methanoculleus sp. | reverse complement strand
TCCACCCTCGGCGGTTACATCAACAACATCATCGACCTGAGCCTCCAGTCCTACCCGTTTGCAGGGTTTGAGTGGAGCAGGGATTGGACGGTCTTCTACTGGGCATGGTGGATCTCGTGGTCGCCGTTCGTGGGGCTCTTCATTGCCCGAATATCCCGGGGGAGGACCATCCGGGAGTTCGTCCTGACCATTCTCACCATCCCGGCCCTCTTTACGTTCGTATGGTTCACGGTCTTCGGGGGATCGGCACTGCACCTAGAACTCGACCGGGGTGCGGATCTCGCGGCGATCGCAGGGGAGGATATCTCGCTTGCCCTCTTCGCGTTCCTCGAGCACTACCCATTCACAGGGCTCCTCTCGATCGTCGCGATCATACTCCTGCTCGTCTTTTTTGTCACATCGGCAGATTCTGCGACGGTCGTCCTCGGTTCGCTCACATCGGGCGGGGGTTCGACCGTCCCGACCTACAAGAAGATCGTCTGGGCTTTTTCCCTCTCCGCAGTCGCGATCGTTCTCCTCATCACCGGCGGGCTCTCATCCCTCCAGGCGATGGCGATCCTCTCGGCATTCCCGTTCATGCTTGTGATGATCGCGCTCTGCTACACGCTCATGATCGGGCTGTCGCAGGAGAACGTGTAGCAGAGCGGAAACCCCGGCACGTTTTTAGCCTGCCGCCGGACAATACTTCCTGTATGACCATAGACGTCCTCGCGTTTGCGGCCTCACCCCGTCGCCACGGCAACTCCGAAACCCTGCTTGACCGGGTGCTCGCCACGATGGAGGAGGAAGGAGCGGCGGTCGAGAAGATCGTCGTCCCGGAAGTCGATATCCGGCCGTGCAAGGGGTGCAACGCCTGCGAAAAACTCAACCGGTGCGTCCAGCGGGATTACATGGACTACGTCTACGACCGGATCATCGAGGCCGACTGCATCATCCTCGCATCCCCCATCTACTGCATGGGGCTTACCGCGCAGGCAAAGATGCTGGTCGACCGGGCGCAGGTCTTCCGCTCTCGGAAGTTCGTCCTCCGCCTCCCGGTCGTCCCGCCGGAGCGAAAAGGGAAACGAGTGGGCATCTTCATTTCGACCGCCGGGCAGGACTGGGACTATGTCTTTGACTCGACGATCCCGTCGGTGAAGTGTTTCTTCCATGTCATCGATGTCCGGAACAAGGACATCCAGTACTTAATGGTGAACAGTGTCGACGAAAAGGGTGCGATCGATCGGCACCCGACCGCAAATACCGACGCTGAGCGCCTGGCCCGGGATGTCGTCGCGTACCTCCGGGAGGTCGGGGTAGCATGACCGTGAACGTCCTCGGGATCTCCGGGAGCCCCCGGCGGCACGGGAACACCGAGACACTGCTTGATGCGGTTCTCGACGGTGCCCGGGAAGCCGGAGGGGAGATCGAGAAGATTGTCCTCCGGCGACTCGATTACGCCTCGTGCCAGGGGTGCAACGTCTGCCACAAGACCGGGGCGTGTATCATCGACGACGACCTCACGGAGATCTTTGAGAAGATCGCCGGTGCCGATGTTCTTGTCGTCGCGTCCCCTATCTACTCGATGGGGATCACGGCGGAGACGAAGGGGATGATCGACCGCGCGCAGTACCTCTGGGCACAGAAGTTCATCCTGAAGACCCTCTACTACTCCGCCGAGCACACCCGCCGCCACAAGGGGATATTCGTCTCGACCGCTGGGCTCGGGTGGGAGAACGTCTTCGATGCAGCGTTCCCCGCCATCACTGCCTTTTTCAACACAACCGGGTTTGAGTACTGGGACAACGTCATTGCAAACGATCTCGACCGTTACGGCGGGATAGCCGGCCACCCCACCGCACTTGCGGATGCGCAAAAGAAGGGACGGGATGTGGTCGGCCTTCTTCTCGGCCTGCAGGCGCCGGAGGACACAACGAACTGAGCTCTATCCGATTTTCTGCGGCGGATTGGAGGGATGCGCCGGGTAAGGAATATCTCAATCCTATCCCCAGTCGGACGGAAACCGGAACTGATTAATATGTTTTGGAAGATTCCCTATTCATCATCAACCGGCACAATGCATCCCGGGGCGAGAGGAGAGAAAAAAAGTGACCCCCACCGGACCACGGGAGCCCCGGTATGGCGCGCAACCGGATTATCGGATACTGGAAGGTCTGGATGATGCGATCCTGGTGGTCGATGAGACCGGCCGCATAATCTGGGCGAACGCTGCCTCCCGCCGAATACCCGGCCTGGACGAGAACGACCCGGAACAGGCAGAGAAGGTGCGGGAGATTGCCGGCAGGACTCTTGCAGCACCCGGAAGCGGCGTGAGGACACGGGAGTTTGAGTGCCGATTCGGGAACGCAGAGGGAGGAGAGCAGGGATACCGCTGCTCGGTCTGGAAAGTACCGGGCGGAAGGGATTGGATAATCCAGATCCGGAGATCCCTTGATCTCGCGGATTACGAGGCGATCGTCGAATATACCGGGACGGCGACGATTCTCATCGAGGAGAACGGCGTCATATCGGTGGCAAACACAGAGTTCGAGCGGCTCTCCGGATACGCACGCACCGAGATCGTCGGGATGAAGCGGTTGATCGATTTCATCGCCTCCGATGATGAGCAACGACAACTCACCGGGTATCACACCCTTCGCCGGAGAGATCCTCTGGCCGCGCCGAAGAACTACTCTTTCTCGTTTATCGATCGCTCCGGCGACATCCATACTGTCGAGGCCGCCATCGGCCTGATACCCGGGACCTTCCGTTCAGTGATGTCGCTCCTCGACGTGACCGGACGGAAACGTGCGGAACAGGCGCTCCGGGAGAGCGAGGAACGCTACCGGACACTTGCCGAATTGGCGCCGGATGTCGTTTTTTCCATCGATACGGAGGGAAATGTCCTCTATGCAAACAGCATCGGCGCTCGTCTGCTCGGGGTAGCACCGGAGAGTCTGCAGGGGAAGAACCTCAGGGATATCTTCCCGCACGCCATCGTGAAAAGGTGGCTTGAAATGCTCCGGGCTGCGACCGATTCGGCGGGAGAGCTCATCATAGAGGAAACCCTGCTCCCCGGGAATGGCGGCGGCGCCTGGTTTGAAGCGCGCCTCATCCCGATGAGGGAAGAAGGCGGCGCTGTCCGGAGGTTCCTCGGGATCAGCCGGGATATCACCGACCGCAAGCAGGCGGAAGAGCAGCTCAGGTTCCAGGCGCAGGTGCTCGACCAGGTGGATAATGCCGTGATCGCGCTCGATATGGAAGGACGGATCACCTACATGAATTGGGCGGCGGAGCGACTCTACGGTGTCCCTTCAGGCGAGGCCCTCGGCGAGTTCACCGCAGGACTCTTCACCTATGGGTGGCTCCACCCGGGCGATGAGGAAGAGGCCAGGAGCGTCCTCCGGGATCACGGGTTCTGGCGTGGCGTAGCCATTCATCGAAAAAGGGATGGAAAAACCATATTTGCCAGCACCACCCTCAGCCCCCTGAGAGATGAGTCGGGAGGCGTTGTCGGGACGATCTGCTCAATCCGTGACGTAACCGAACAGAAAGAGATAGAATGCGAGCTCCGGATCAAGGATATGGCGATAGCATCGTCGCCGAGCGCGTTCGCCATCGCCGACCTCGACGGCCGCCTGACCTACGCCAACCAGGCCTTCCTCTCCATGTGGGGATACGCCTCCGATGCCGAGGTGATCGGGAGGGGGGTCACAGAGTTCTGGCAGGATGAGAAAAAATCAGCCATGGCGTTCCAGACGATCATTGAGACAGGAAGGTACGCCAGCAAGAGAATCGGGAGAAAGCGGGATGGAACGACGTTTCATGTCACCTTCTCCGGAACCCTGGTCAGGGACAACGATGGAACGCCTCTCTGCATCACGGCCTCGCTCAACGACATCACCGACTTGAAACTGGCTGAAGTTGAGATCCAGGCGCATAACCGGGAACTCTCGATCCTGAACCAGATCATCGGCGTATCAACATCCGCGACGGATCTCGATGAGGCGCCTGAGAGGGTGCTCGCGGCAACCCTCACCCTCCTCGATCTTCATGGAGGCGGCATCTACCTGATCGAACCGGATAAACGGAGTGCGCGGCTGGTCTGCATGCAAAACCTCCCCGAAGGCTTTCCCCCGGAGCCCTGCATCCCGGACATCACCGTGCAGCCTTACGCGGAGGTGCTGGTGGCCGGGAAGGCGCTCTTTCTCGACGATCATCCACGCCTCCGCTACTCGGGGAAGAGTGATAAAACGCCGTGCCCCTACGCGAGCATCCCTGTTGTGGCGCACGGGAGGGTCATCGGGGCGCTGAACGTGGTGGCCGGGGAGGGGAGGCAGTTCGCCGGTGCCGATCGTTCCCTCCTTACCGCTATCGGAAAAGAGATCGGAATCTCCATTGAGCGCATCTTGCTTATCCGGCAGCTTGAGATGGCCGAACAGGAGGCAAACTTCTACCTCGACGTGCTCAGCCATGATATCAGGAATGCAGAGAACGTTTCCGGCCTCTATACCGGCATCCTCATCGATATGCTCGATGGGGAAGCGAAAAGCTACGCGGAAAAACTCAGGAGCAGTATCCGAAAGAGCATCGATATCGTGAGGAATGTCTCGACGATCCGGCGGATCCACCACGAATCAACCGTTCTCGCCCCGATTGATCTCAGTGGCGTTATCCAGAGCGAGATCGAGGTCTTTTCCGGGAACCGTATCCACTATAGCGGCACGGATCTTGCGGTCATGGCCGACCTGCTCCTTCCAGAGGTCTTTGCGAACCTCATCGGGAACGCCGCCAAGTTCGGGGGGCCGGAGGTCGAGATCACTATCCGGGTGGAAGAGAGTGATAGCGAGGTCGAGATCTCCGTCGAGGATACCGGGCCTGGAGTCCCCGATGAGATGAAAGAAACCATATTTACACGATTTGGGAAGAAGAAAGGTCACAAAAGCGGTCAGGGTCTCGGGCTCTCCATCACCCGGATGCTTATTACGCGCTACGGCGGCACCCTCCGGGTAGAAGACCGGGTTCCAGGCCGGCCGGAGTGCGGCGCGGCGTTCCGGTTCACGTTGAAGAAAGCGTGACGAAAGGGTGGTCGCTCAGAGGAGGAGCGACCAGAAGAGGATCCCGACGGAGGCGATGATGAGTACTGCAAAAACGGCCGGGTTCCAGGCGAGGACCTTCCTGCCATCGAGGATGCTGATCGGGAGCATGTTGAAGGTCGCGATCATCGCGTTGACCCGGAGCCCCACGAGACCGACAAGAGCGATGAGCCCGCCGCCGCCAAAGAGCACCAGCGCCGCGAACGGTATGCAGAGGAGGAGGTTTGTCACCGGCCCGGCCGCCGATATCCGCCCGTTCTCCGCGCGTGTCGCATTCCCATAGACATAGGTCGCTCCCGGCGCTGCAAAGACGACCCCGACGAGTGCCGCCATCACCACGGCGATAAGGAGCATCTGGTTATCCTTCTTGAACTCCGCCCAGTAACCATAACGCATCGCGGCGAACTTGTGCGCGAGCTCGTGCAGGACGAAGGCAACCCCCACCGTGACGAGGGACATCACGAAGAAGATGATGAGCCCGATAGGGTCCACCCCGCCCCGGATGTAGATCAGGGTGAAGGCGATCGATATGGCGAGCCACGCGATCAGGAGGTCCCGGCGTTCGCGTAGCGGTATTCGTTCGAGCATCTGATATCAGGTTTGTTCCGGCACGGATAATAGCCTTCGCCTCCCCGGGGTGCAGGGTGCCAACCCGGCGGTTTTAACCCCGAATAGGACAACCATGGAGTATGACCCTTGATGCCGTCAGAGAGGAGATCCACGGGATTGATAACCAGATCATCGATCTGATCGTGGAACGGCAGAAACTTGCCGCGAAGATTGCTCAGATCAAGCAGGAAGAAGATCTCCCCATCCAGGATGGATCGCAGCAAAAGGCAGTCCTCAGCCGTGCCTTCACGTACGCCGTCGAGAAACGGGTCGATCCGGTCGCCGTGCGGCGGATATTTGAGATCCTGATCGATATGAGCGAAGAGCGGCAGCGGGAGTGCAGCGCCGACAGCACTCTGCCGTGGGAAAAAGGTTAGAGGGTGAGCATCGTCCCGACACCCCGGTCGGTGAAGAGCTCGAGGAGGAGGTTGTGCTCCCTGTTGCCGTTCACGACATGGGCGCTCGTAACACCGCTCCTGACCGCCTTCATGCACCCGTCGAGTTTCGGGATCATCCCGCCGGCGATGATCCCATCCTCGATCATCGTCTCCGCCTCAGCGAGCGTGAGACGGCGATAGACCATCGTCCGGTCGGCATCCATCACGCCGTCGACGTCGGTGAGGTTGACCAGCTTGAATGCACCCAGAGCAAGCGCGATCTCCGCCGCCGCCGTATCGGCGTTGATGTTCAGGCTCCCCCCCTGCCGGTCGATCGCTATCGGCGCCACGACCGGGATGTAGTTCTGGGCGAGGAGGCAGTGGAGCACCTCGGGATCGACCTCCTCGATCTCGCCGACCCGGCCGAGATCGACCTCCTCGATGACCTCTCCCACCTTCACCCGTTGCGGCTCCATCTTCCGGGCGATGAGGAGGTTGCCGTCGTTACCCGAGATCCCGACCGCACGGGTGCCGCAGTTCGCGATGAGGGAGACTATGCCGTCGTTGATCTTTCCGACAAGAACCATCTGGGCGATCTCGAGCGTCTCGGCATCGGTGATCCGGAGCCCTCCGACGAATTTGGGCTCTTTTCCCATCGCCTGCATCTTCGCCGTGATCTCCGGCCCGCCGCCGTGGACCAGGACGACCTTCATCCCCACGTAGCGCAGGAGGACGGCGTCACGGATCACCGTCTCAAGGATCTTCTGGTCGACCATCGCGTGACCGCCGAGTTTGATCACGATCGTCTTCCCGTAAAACTTCTGGATATAGGGGAGTGCCTCCATCAGCACATCTTCGCGTTTCATGTCGTATACTTCCCGTTGATCTCTACGTACTTCTCGGTGAGGTCGCATCCCCATGCCGTTGCCGATCCGTCGCCTGCCGCAAGGTCGAGGTCGAACGTGACGGTCTTACCCCGCATCGCATCCTTCGCCCGGGGAAGGTCGGCGACGATCTCACCGCGGGCGACGAGCGGCGCATCCCCGACCGAGAGCGAGACGGCGTAGGGGTCAAACTCCACACCGGCTCTCCCGGCCGCTGCAACCACCCTTCCCCAGTTTGGGTCTTCGCCGTATATGGCGGTCTTGACGAGCGGGGAGGCGACGATCGTCCGCGCAACGACGGCCGCGGCGTCCTCGTCGGGAGCACCGCGGACGGTGACCTCGAGGAGCTTCGTCGCCCCTTCGCCGTCGCGAGCGATCTGGATGGCAAGGTCGCGGCAGACGGCCTCGACGGCTCTTGCAAGTTCATCCTGGTCGACCCGGCCCGCAACACCCGTCGCGGTACAGAGGGCGACGTCGTTCGTGCTCGTGTCGCCGTCGACCACCACCCGGTTGAACGATCGCCGGGTTGCCGTGCGGAGGATATCGCGGAGAACCGGGGCCTCGACCTCTGCATCCGTGTAGATGAACGCGAGCATCGTCCCCATGTTCGGGGCGATCATCCCGCTTCCCTTGGTGATCCCGCCGACGGAGAACGACTCGGTCTCGACGAGAGCGTGTTTTGGGAAGGTGTCGGTCGTCATGATCGCCTTCGCCGCCGCATCCTCGGCTTCAGGGCTCCGGGCAAGGAGGGGGGCCGCCCGGGTGCACTGGTCGGTTATGAGCGGGAGGTTGAGGTAGCGCCCGATCACCCCGGTGCTCGCGACGCCGACCGACTCCGGTGCAAGGCCAAGGGCTCCGCCCGCGATCTCACACATCTCCACCGCGTCGCGGTAGCCGCGTTCGCCGGTGTAGGCGTTTGCGCACCCGCTGTTGACGACGACGGCATCAAGCATGCCTTGCTCTATCCGCTCCATCATCACCCCGACCGGGGCCGCCCGCATAGCGTTCGACGTAAAGACCCCGGCCGCGGTTCCGCTTGCCCGGATCAGGGCGAGCCCGTACTTCCCTTCCTTCAGTCCGGTCGCGCTGACGCCCTCGACTGCACAGATACTCTTCACGATTCCTCCCTCCCCGACGACGCCCCGAGTCCGTGGACGATGTCCGCCCGGGTGACGATACCGACCAGCTTCCCGTCGCGGAGCACCGGGAGCCGTGCGATCCCTTCGCGGAGCATCAAAGAAGCCGCATCGGAGATATCCGAATCTTCGTCGATGGCGATGACCGGGCTGCTCATCACCCGCCGGACCTCCATGTTGCTGATATCGGTGAGCGCCCGTTTCGTCCGCTCCCAGTTGATGAACTCCCTGACCGGCACCTCGATCACCTCAAGCGGCGACGGGAGCCAGAGGTCACTGGAGAGGTCGCCGACATCGAGGAGTGAGAGGATATCCGTCTCGGTAACGATACCCGCCACCCGGTCGCCGTCCATCACGGGAAGCCCGCCGATATGGTACTTCCGGAGCAGTCCCGCCGCCTCGCTCACCGGCGAGTCGACCCGGACGGTCACCGGGTCCGGTGTCATAACATCTCTTACCTGCACCACCGCGATCACCTCAAGGGAGCATCCCCGCGGTGCGCAGACCCGTATCCTCTGCAAACCCGCACATCAGGTTCATGTTCTGGATAGCCTGGCCGCTCGCGCCCTTGACCAGGTTGTCGATCGTCGAGACCGCGACAACCCGGTCGCCCTCGCTCTCGACGGCAACGTCGCAGAAGTTCGTCCCGCGGACAGCCGCAAGGGTGGGTTTCTGGTAGCGGACGAAGAACTCATCGGCGTAGAACTTCCGGTACAGCGCCTCGACCTCGCCCTGTTCCATCGGTTCGTCGAGGAGGATATGGGCGGTCGTCAGGATCCCCCGGTTCACCGGGAGGAGGTGGGGCGTGAAGTAGCACCGGGCAGATGAACCGAGCCGGGCGGCCTCCTGCTTCATCTCCGCAAGGTGGCGGTGACCTGTCCACTTGTAGGCGCTGAAGTTGTCGCCGACATTGGGGTAATGGGTGGTCGCAGAGGGGGTAGTCCCCGCCCCGGTGACGCCGGTCTTCGAGTCGTATATGATGGTGTGGGCGCGACTCGCAAGCGGCGCCGCGGCAAGCGTCGCTCCCGTCGGGAAACAGCCCGGGTTTGCGACAAACGAAGCGCCGCGGATCTCGTTGCGGTGGAGTTCGGGGAGACCGTAGGGCGCCTCAAAGTAGGCCTCGTGGGTCACGCCGTAGGTCTTCTCATAGATATCCTTCGCGAGCCGGTAGTCGGCCGAGAGATCGACCGTCCTGATCCCCCGCTCTGCAAATGTCCCGGCCACCTTCATCGCCGCAGTGTGCGGTACGGCGAGGAAGACGAAGTCGGCGTCGATATCACCGGCTTCGATGTTCCGGAACGTGAGATCGGTCAGCCCCCGGAGGTGGGGGTGGACCGAGACGACGGGGGTGCCGTCCAGTTTCCGGGATGTCGCGGCGACAACGTCCGCAGACGGGTGGTGCAGCAGGAGCCGCATCAGCTCGCCCCCGGTATATCCGGATGCACCGATGATCGCAATTTCCATAAGAGAGAGGTGTCTTTTATAGAATCTTAAGGCTTTGGGGCTGAAGGGACGAAGCGAGAAGTTCCCGGCCTTTAGGCCCAGGATGAAAGCGGAGCCCTCCTACTTCCACTTTCGCCCTGCACGGATCACGTATATCGTTTTTCAGATGAACTCTCTCGTTGTCTATGTTTATTTCCTACAAGTATCGAGCGTATCCAGATGCAACCGCTGAAGCGCGATTGAATACCACACTCGATACCTGTCGGTGGCTCTACAATAAACTCCTCGAAGAGTGCACTACCGCACGAGAGGCCGGGATCGCTCCGACGATGCGAGGGATGCAGGCGCGGATCGTCACGCTGAAAGAGGAGAACCCGTCTCTGAAAGGTGTGTACTCCAAAGTGCTTCAGATGGTGAACTACACTCTCTGGAGTAACCTTCGTGCTCTGTCGCAGACAAAGAAGAGAGGACGCACGATCGGTAAACTCCGGTTCAAGAGCACATCCCGGTACCGCACACTCAACTACTGCATCGTGCTCCTTAATTTTAAGAATTTTGATGCGTAGGAGTGCATCAGCCACTTCTGATTGATCGCACTCCGGGGCACGGCTTTCCATCGGCTATCGCCACATACTGCCCCCGCCCCGATGGGGCGGGGGAGGAGCGCTGAAAGCGCGGGCGGGGTGGGGGTTAGAGGAGCAACCTGCGAGGGGGAGACAGGGGGGCATGCCCGGGGTGATTCCTCATCCCGAACCTGTTCTTCGCCGAACATGCCCCCCACATTCATATCCGATTCAGCGAAATGAAATCTGGTATCTTTGTGTCAGGCAACCCGGGGCGAAGTATGGTTCCACACAGAATAGTCGTGCCACGGAGTTCATAGTATTAAATGACAATGAGCACTATAATGCTGCGGTGAATATCCACCGCGTGGGGATGGAACGGCCCTTTGAGCCTGTGGAGCCAATACCGCTACATCACGTTTCTGTGATGCAAGTATTGGCCATGATAACCGAGAAACCCCGCACGAGAGTGCGGGGTAGTTCACGGCTTTGCGGTGCAGCGTTCATAAAGACGGGCGGCCAGGGACTCGATCTCATCCCGCCCCTCGAGTCCATCGAGAAGATCCGGCGGAAAGATGGATTTTCCGTAGACGGCGCCTGCGTATGCCCCGCAGATGAGCGCGATGGTATCGGTGTTCCCCCCGACGTGTGCGGCGGTGTTGAGGAGGGCGTCGACGTCCCTGATCCTGCTGATCAGGAAGAACGCGAGCGGGATTGTCTGGTAGACGGTGACGTCGTTTCCTATCACCGATAGCGCGCTCTCAAGGCTGATCCCCTCCTTTGCGAGATTCACGGCGTCGCGGATCTTGTTGCCGAGGGTGATGTCTTCAAGGGTGGCGTGTTTCCCGGCAAGGGCAAGAGAGTCGGGACGGCCGCGGACGGCATGGTGGATGAGCATCGCGACGGCGACCGCCCCCGCGTGCGCCGCCGGGTGGGTGTG
>JBAYQF010000030.1:0-11035 GCA_041677325.1 Methanoculleus sp. | reverse complement strand
TTGTTCTCAAGCGTATACTGGTGGGCCTTGGTACGGAAGTACTCCGTGAGGTTGCTCCCGCTGGATATGCTTGCGACAGCCCCCTGCAGGAACTCCCGCATCCGTTCGCTCGGCGTCGCCAGCGAGACCGATCGCAGTGCCTCAAGGAGATCCTTCCCGAAGAAATCGGTCTCCCGGGTTATATACCGTGCCTCAACAGCGCTCTCGCCGTATATCGTGCTCTTGCCGAGCAACCGAAAGACCTCGTCGGGGGTGATCCCGGCCGAGGACATGGCGGTGACGTAGTTGATGGCATACGGGAGGGTGGCATCGATGTTCCGGCGCCGCTCTCCGGCCTGGATCCCGGGATAAAGAATGAAGATCAGGTAGGTCAACCCGCCAAAGACCAGGAGGGAGATGATCGTGATGACGATCATCCCGAGCGGCATCTTGTAATCGTTCAACGCATACAGGAAATCCGGAACCGCCCCGCGGTAGACGATCATCTCCGGGATCCGCAGGAGATAGGCGAAGATCCCGATCAGCAGGGCGGCGACCAGTCCCACGATGACCGAAGATACGTACGCGGTCGCAAGATACGCCTCGAACGGCGTGTTCATCCTGGCTCCCATCAGGTCGTTTCTAAGGCTGATGTAGTCCCCCCGCTTCTTCTTCAGGTCATGGCCGATCAGGTTGAAGCAGAATCGCTCGTAACTGTTCATGTAGCATCACCTTCTGCGTAGAGGTCCGTGCGCACCCGCTGGATGACGGTCTCCGGGTCACGGAAGTAGGAGACCAGGATCTTGCTCACGTCCTTGAAGTGGCGGATCTTCTTGATGCGCATCCATTCAAGGACTTCTTGCCGGCGTTTCAGCTCCTCGCGCATCCGTTCCTCGCTCCAGCCCCGGTCCTCCATGATCTGTTCGAGGATGTAGGATTTTCCCGAATACCGGATCTCGTCGGTCGCCGGATGCCACCGGAAGACCTCGTTCGTGATCAGCTCGTTCGTCCGGGGATCGATATCCAGGATCTCGATGAGCTGCTTGTTGCGCCGGATCCGCTGGCCGCCGACACGGGCCTGCACCTGAATGGACATCAGGTTCAGCGCAGAGAGCATGTTCCTCGGCACATCGATCGGCGGGTTCTCCAGACGGTGGACGGCGCTCGCCACCGAGTCGGCGTGCATCGTCGCGTAGGTGACGTGACCGGTGCTCATCGCCTGGAAGAGGGTCAGGGCCTCCTTGCCGCGGACCTCACCGACCAGGATGTACTCCGGTCGCTGCCGGAGAGCCGCACGCAGGAGTTCGTACATATCGATCTCGCCCCGCCCGTCCTGCGAGAACGAGTCGCGGGTGATGCTCGGGATCCAGTTCTGATGAGGGAGTTTCAGCTCCCGGGTATCCTCGAGGGTGACGATCTTTGCAAGCGGCGGGATGAAGAGCGATATGGCGTTCAGGGTCGTCGTCTTCCCGGATGCCGTCCCGCCGGCAAATATACAGGACTTTGCGTTCTCAACCGCAAGCCAGAGGAACGCGATCCCGAGCGGCGAGAAGGTGTGCCACTCGATGAGGTCGGTCGGCGTGATCGGCTCCTCGCGGAACTTACGGATGGTGAACGTCGAGCCGTGTGCGGTCACCTCCTCACCGAGGGTCATCTGGATACGCGATCCGTCGCTCATCGTGGCGTCCAGTATCGGTTCGGCGATGGAGATGTATTTTCCAGCCCGCTGCGCGAGTTTCGTGACGAACGAGTCGAGTTCCACATGATCGTGGTAGGCGAGGCTCGTCTTCATCGATTCGTACGTTGTGTGATAGACGAATATGGCGCTGCCCACACCGTCACACGAGATATCCTCGATATACTTGTCGTGCATCACAGGATCGATCAGCCCGTCGCCGAGGAACTCCTTCTCGACGTAGTAGAGGATCTTCTCGCGTTCGAGAGGTTCGAGACGGATCCCATAATCGGCGATGATCATGTTCGCTGCGCCGCGGAGCGCATCTCGGGCTTCTTCACGGGAAAGGTCACGCGATGCGATATTGAGCGTCTCAAAGAGCCGTTCCTTGATCTCTAAGAAGATCTCATGCTCGCCGGTCGTCAGCTCGGGTTCGAGGATGTGGTAAGTATACTCGTGCGTCGTGCTGTCGTAGGTCACCCGGACGTATGCATACGGTTCGTTCACGGGATAGAGTTCGATCTCTTCCACCCCCGGCGACGGCCGCATCGAGAGATCGACGAGCTGCCCATGGAGCGCGGGGTTGTACTCCTCGACTGCGACCCCGATCATCGGCACCTGGAGTTTTTTGAGGAATCCAAACCGGGACTTCGGGACTTCTTCAACCGGAGTCACTACCCGTGCGGCGGCTGCGGCAAGTGAGTCGGAGGAGTACGACCGGGAGAATATCTCGTCGAACTCCGATACCACCCTGGCATTGTCGACGAAGTCGAAGGAACGGTCGTCGCGGTTGAAGTTCAGCTCATCGATGGTGAACGTCGCGCTCTTCGGGAGGATCAGGTCCGCCAGGCTCCCGAGTTCTTCCACCGTCACCACGCCGTCGGAACCGCCTTCTTCAGGTATTTCGCCCTCTACTTCCACGTGGGGCTGCACCTGTGCTGCACCGGTCTTCTCTCTTTCCGGCCACTCTCTCAGCCGGTCAAGGATATCCGCGGGAACCAACTTCCGGGACGGGGAACCCGGCAGATCCGTTTCCGCAACAGAAGCATCGACCGGAGCCGGGGATTCGGCCCGTGCTGCTCCGGTCTCTTCCTCCTCCGGCCACTCCGTCAGCCGGTCAAGGATGTCTGCGGGGACAGGTTCTGCAGCCTGTTGCACGACCCGGGCCGGTTCGCTATCTTTCAGCCTGTCATGGATGTCCGCGGGGAGCGGGGATACCGACAGATCCGTTTCCGCAGCAAAAGCATCGACCGGAGCCGGGGGTTCGGCCAAGAGTTCCGTCTCCATGCTGGGGGCATGCACCTCAACCGGCGGAGTAGCCGCTGCCCTGCCGCTTCCTGAACTGTTCACATCAATCCGATCGAGGAGCGCCTGAACAGGATCTTTCCCGACGGGTTTACGCGGTCCGGCAGAACTGCCAAGTTTTGCCACCGCGTTGATGAGTGAACGAACGTCTGCGCTCTGTTCAGCCTGTAGGGACGATGCTTCCGACTGTTTATAGGTGGTCTGCGTCTCAACCGGGGGGGTGGCTGCGGGTTCTCCGCCGCTTTCCAAGCTTTTTTCATCAAGCCGGTCGAGGAGCGCCTGAACTGGATCTTTCTCGGCGGGTTTGCGCGGTCCGGCAGAACTGCCAAGTTTTGCCACCGCGTTGATGAGCGAACGGATGTCCGCACTCTGTTCAGCCTGTAGGGGCGATGTTTCCGGCTGTTTATGGGCGATCTGCGTCTCAACCGGGGGGGTGGCTGCAGGCTCTCCGCTGTATCCTGGTTTCTTCTGGGCGAGCCGGTCGAGGAGCGCCCGGATAGGATCTTTCTCGGCAGATTTGTGCGGTTCGACGGGACCGCCTGGTTTTGCCGTCATATCGGTGGGCGGGCGGACGTCTGCGCTCTGTTCTGCCCGTAGAGGTGATGACCCCGAATACTCTTTTACCTCATCGGCCACCTCCGGAACCGCATCCCTTCGCACATCCATTTCCGGGGTGAGCGAATCTGTATCACCACCCTTTGCCGCGGCCTCTTTCCTATCCATTCCCAGCGTCCCGGGTTGTGCAAGAAGGCTCCTGACCGCTGCTATCAACTCACGTTCTTCATCATTACTGGGACTCATCCCCGGTACCCCCAACATCTATGTATTTTTCGGCCTGAGGCTCATAGAACTCGACGATGCGCCGTGTCCGCTCCCCGATACGATCCGAGATCACGCACATGTAACGCCCGTTGAGCAATCGAAAACAGACTTTTCCCGCAGAATCCGTCACATCACTCGTCATCACGAGTTTTCCCTTCCGGATTGTGACATGTGCTCCGGCAAAAGGCATACGACCATTGCGCACGATAAGACAGAGCACCCCTATCCGCTGCCGGGTAGGTGTGCCGACGGTCGGGATATCGAGGCGACCGTTCTTCCTCAGGTGGCTTTTGTCAAAGACCCGGCACCTTGAGACCAGCGCATCGACAACAGGCGGCGCCACCCGGAAGAGTTCGAACTTCTCCCCTCCGGTCAGGCGCAGGGCGGCCGAATCACCAAAGAGCGTCCCCATCCTATCGATGAATATGGCACCATCCGGCTCGCTTTCGGTGAGAAACAGGTAGAACACCTGTCCCTCCCCTTTCGAAACTCCTATTCCGGTCAGGGGATCGCTGTGACGACTGTAGTGCAATAACTCATCAAGACTGAAGCATCCTTCGCTCGCCGACTGTCGAAGGACCTCGTCCATAAGGTCGTTTATGTCCATGTAGATCTTCGGATACGGTGCTCTGTAGCTTCCATGCCGGAAAGGGGATGTTCACCCCCTACCACAATATATCACATCAGTATGCTATTATTAATACCTTGTGATAGCAGGATCTGGATTTTAACAAATATTCTCTGGAATATGACGTATCCAGGTATTAATAAAGGGCTATTTGTTCCTGGACGGCTCTCGCGAGTTTTCGCCATATGGGCTGCCGTCGGAGGGGCGGAGTTCCAGAATCGTTCCAGCTGTCGATGAACGTCCGTTCCGGACCGGATCAACCGGAAGAATATATCGAAGCGACCGTGATCACCTGCAGGGGATGATCGCCAGAAATAAGAGAGGTCAGGCAAATAGAGTACCTGCCCATGATTCTTTCGCCCATGGTTTGTATCCCTCTCATGATTGCAGCGGTTGCAATAGGGATCACGCTCATATATGCATCCATCCTGGACGCAAAAGAACGGCGGGTGCCCCACAAAACATGGAGGCCCGCACTCGTGATCGCGATCCCGGCGGCCATCTGGGTGTATGGATCGACCATTCTTGTAGACTGGCAGGCAGCAGCGGCGTACCTCATTCTGGTCGCGGTCTTCTGTGGATTTTTTTACTTCTTCCAGGCTGCAAACCTCTTTGGAGGAGCGGACGCATACGCCCTCATCATCATAACCGCGTGCATCCCGTTCTACCCGTTTGAGCCGTATTTCGGCGTATCGCCTCTCGGTTTCTTCCCATTCAGCGTATTGACGAACGCCGTGCTCATCAACATCGCAGCACCCCTTGCAATCTTCGCAAAGAACATCGTGGAGGGGAACCGGGCGCCGTTGCCCTGCCTCTTCTTCGGGTTTCCCGTCGACGGGAGATCGATCCAGAACGAGTTCGGTTTCGTTATGGAGGATATAGAGGAGGGAGAGGACGGCCGGCTGGTCAGGCGGTTCGTCGGATTTACAGAATCGCTCGGGCGTATCGTGCGGGGAGAGCGACGACTCTACACAAAAGATCTCAGGCTGCACCCGGAAGACTACAAGAGGGAGCTTGCCCTCTATCGGAAGGCCGGCAGGGTCTGGATATCCTACGGTATTCCATTCATCATACCGATCACAGCGGGATTCCTGACTGCATTGTTCATGGGAGATATTCTCTTTGTAATCATGAAGGCTATAGCGGGAATGTGAACAGATATGGATATACGGTTCAAGGACGGATTGGTGCCTGTCGTTGTGCAGGAGAAGAAGACACGCGATGTCCTGATGCTCGCCTACGCAAACGCAGAGGCGCTGGAACTCACCAGGACCACCGGATATGCACATTACTACAGCAGGAACAGACAGAAGATCTGGAAAAAAGGCGAGGAAAGCGGGCATATTCAGAAAGTCAGCCGCATCCTCGTCGATTGCGACGAAGACGCCGCTCTCTACGAGGTGGAGCAGACCGGCGCTGCCTGCCATACCGGTCATATCTCATGCTTCTACCGGACGGTCGATGGAGAGGAGATTGCTGGAACGGTCTTCGATCCGGAGAAGGTATACGCTAATAAGGGTGAATGACCTCATTACTATGGTGATTTTTTATGAAAATTGTACCCGATACAAGCGTCGTGATAGACGGGCGCATAACGTCGCTGATAAAAACCGGCGAATATAAGGGCGCAACAATAATCATACCGGAAGCCGTCGTCGCCGAGCTGGAGGCCCAGGCGAATCAGGGACGGGAGATAGGGTTTTCCGGTCTGACCGAGCTCCAGGAACTCTTCCAGATGTCCGGCGAGGGTATCATCGAGCTCCGGTTTGCCGGAGAACGCCCGAGCCTTGACCAGGTGAAACTCTCCAGTGGAGGCGAGATCGATGCCCTTATCCGGAATGTTGCAATCGACCACGATGCACGGTTCATCACGAGCGATCTTGTGCAGGCGGAGGTGGCAAAAGCAAAAGGGCTTGATGTCACCTACTTGCGGCCGCAGATCGGCGACTTTTCGCCGCTCGCGATCGACCAGTACCTCGATGAGGATACCATAGCGATCACGCTCAAGGAGCGGGCTCCACCTGTGGCAAAGATCGGCCAGTTCCAGGATACTCGTCTCGTGACCCTCCGGGACGCACCGATGGCCGAGTACGAACTCAAGGCCATGGCCCAGGAACTCCTTGAGCGAGCGAAACGCGATCCTGACGGTTTCATCGAGCTCGAGAAGCGGGGCATAACGGTCGTCCAGATCGGGTCGCTCCGGATATCGATTGCCCGGCGGCCGTTCGCGGATGGGATGGAGATCACGGTCGTCCGGCCGCTCGTCGATCTCGAACTCGACGATTACAGCATGGCGCCGGAGATCAAGAAGCGGATCCTCGGGAACCGTCGCGGCCTCCTTATCGCGGGACCCCCGGGATCGGGGAAGACCACCCTCGCTCAGGGTCTTGCGACGTTCCTCGCCGATAACAACTTCGTTGTGAAGACGATGGAGGCGCCGCGCGACCTGCAGGTGCCCGATCACATCACTCAGTATACGGCGCTCGAGGGGAGCATGGCAAACACCGCCGAGGCCCTCCTGCTCGTCAGGCCCGACTACGTGATCTTCGACGAACTCCGCAAAAGCGAGGACTTCAACGTCTATGCGGATATGCGCCTTGCCGGGATGAGCATGGTCGGCGTGGTGCACGCGATGGAGGTGCAGGACTGCCTCCGGCGGTTCTGCGACCGCGTGGACTACAGCATCCTGCCGCAGATCGTCAACACCATCATCTACGTCGCCCAGGGCACGATCGCAAAGATTTACGACCTCGATATGACGATCAAGGCTCCCGAAGGGATGTCCGGCGATGCGCATATCCGGCCGGTGATCGTCGTTCGCGAGCATGCCCGGCAGGAGCCTGAGTTCGAGATCTTCCGTTACGAGGGAGAGACTCTGGTGATGCCGCTCGCCTCGAAGGAGAGTGCTGGAGAGGTCGCCGTTGCACCCCTCGAACCGCCCATCGCCGCACCGGTCGTAGCGAAACCCGGGGAAAACGTCTCCTGGAAGGTCGCAGAGAAGGAGGTCCAGCGCGAGATCGGGCGCTATACAAGCGGCCCGGTCGAGGCCAGGATCATCAGCGACAACAAGGCCGTCGTCTACATCGACGACAGGGACGTCCCGGCAGCGATCGGGAAGGGCGGCAAGAACGTCCTTGCGATCGTGAACAAATTGGGCATCGGGATCGATATCCGGCCGAGGAGCGAACTCGAGGCGCAGAAACCCGTTGAGGAGGAGATGCACCTTGCCGGCGGTATCAAGATCCGTCTCGACAAGAAACAGCTGACGATCGTCTCCCCCGAGAACAAAGGCAAGATCGTGGATGTCTTCGCCGGGAAAGAGTATCTCTTCACGGCAACAGTGAACGAGGAAGGGGATATCCTCCTTGCGAAGAACAGCACGATCGCCCAGGAGATGATCAAACGCTACAACGAGGGCGAGACGCTCCGTCTGCGCCCGGTATGATTGGGGTATGAAGAACCAGAATCCGGAGGCTTAGAGTGAGCGGATTAGATATGCAGGACAACGAACGGGAATGTATCGCCCGGTGGGAGCAGGCCTTCGAGGCCGATCCGGCAGAGAACGAGAAGTATTACCTGACCGTGGCGTACCCCTATCCAAGCGGGGCAATGCATGTCGGGCACGGAAGGACGTATATCGTTCCGGATGTCCTTGCCCGGTACCAGAGGATGAAGGGTAAACAGGTTCTCTTCCCGATGGCGTTCCACGTCACCGGCACCCCGGTCATCGGGATATCGAAGAGGATTGCGAACGGTGATATGGCGACGATCGGGCTCTACCGTGACCTCTACCGGGTGCCGCAGGACATCCTCGACCGATTCATCGACCCGATGGAGATCGTCCGGTACTTCTCGGAGGAGTACCGGCGCGCGATGCAGAAGTGCGGGCTCTCGATCGACTGGCGGCGCCGGTTCATCACCGTCGATCCCCAGTACTCGAAGTTCATCGAGTGGCAGTATAAGCGTCTCCATGAGGCCGGGCATGTCGTCAGGGGAGCCCACCCGGTCAAATACTGTCCGCAGTGCGAGAACCCGGTCGGCGACCATGACCTCCTCGAAGGGGATAAGGCAGAGATCATCAAGTTCACCCTGGTGGTCTTCTCCTTTGGCGATGCAAAGATCCCGTGCGCAACCCTCCGGCCCGAGACGATCTACGGCGTGACGAACCTCTGGGTGAACCCGGCCGTCACCTATGTGCGGACGATGGTCGACGGCGAGGAGTGGATCCTGAGCCGCGAAGCGGCCGGGAAACTCAGCCTTCAGGATCACACCGTCACCGTGACCGAGGAGATCCCTGGAACGGCGCTGATCGACCGGACGGTCGCGCACCCGCTCTCCGGCGATATCCCCATCCTCCCGGCCTCGTTCGTCGACCCGGATATGGGGGCAGGGATCGTGATGAGCGTTCCCGCTCACGCCCCCTTCGACTACATCGCTCTCCGCGACCTGCAGCAGCAGGGGATGTATACGTCCATCCAGCCGATCCCGCTCATCACCGTCGAGGGGTACGGCGAGATCCCGGCAAAGGATGCAGTCGAACGCGCAGGTATCCTCGACCAGAACGACCCCGGGATGGAAGCGCTCACCCAGGAGGTCTATAGCGCAGAGTTCTCCCGCGGGAAGGTCTTTGAGAAATATGGCGGGAAACCGGTGCGGGAGGCCAGGGATGACGTTGCAGCGCTGATGATGGAGCGCTACGGCTCGATCCCGATGTATGAGTTCGACAACCGCCAGGTGATCTGCCGGTGCGGAGGGAGGGTCTTTGTAAAGATCCTCCACGACCAGTGGTTCCTTGATTACAGTGACCCGTGCTGGAAGGAGCAGGTGAAGACCCAGCTCGACCGGATGGCGCTCGTTCCCCCCGAGGTCCAGACCGAGTTCGTCCGGACGGTCGACTGGCTGAAGGACTGGGCATGCACGCGACGGGTGGGGCTCGGCACGAAACTTCCCTGGGATCCGGCCTGGATCATCGAACCGCTCTCGGACTCGACGATCTATATGGCCTACTACACGATCGCCCACCACCTGAAGGCGATCCCGCCGGAGAAACTGACTCCGGAGGTCTTTGAGTATATCTTCATGGGCGAGGGGAACCCCACCACGATCGATCGCGAGACACTTGACCGGATCCGGAGCGAGTTCCTCTACTGGTACCCTTACGATTACCGGTTCTCGGCAAAGGACCTCATATCAAACCACCTCACCTTCCAGCTCTTCCACCACCGGGCAATCTTCCCACCGGAACTGCAGCCGCAGGGCATGGTGGTCTTCGGCATGGGTCTTCTGAACGGTGCGAAGATGTCGTCGAGCAAGGGCAACGTCTTCCTGCTCGAGGATGCCGTCGAGGCGTTCGGCGCCGATACGGTCCGGATGTTCCTCGTCGGGAGTGCGGAGCCCTGGCAGGACTTCGACTGGAGAAACGAGCTCGTCTCTTCAACGAAGAGGCAGATCGAGCGGTTCTGGAACACCGTTACAGATGCAAAAGGCGCTGTCGGCGCTTACGACATCGATGCCTGGCTCACGAGCAGGCTCCAGCAGCGCGTCAGGAGCACCACGGCGGCACTGGATGGGTTCCAGACCCGGCAGGCGCTACAGGAGGCGTTCTTCGGCGTGGAGGCCGACCTGAAGTGGTATCGCCGCCGCCTGCCCGAGGGTGCGAGCGGCGGGGCGGTTATGCAGGATCTCTGCCGCACATGGGTGCGCCTGCTCGCCCCATTCATCCCGTTCACCTGTGAGGCGCTCTGGAAGGATATCGGGGGGGAGGGTATGGTCTCTCTTGCCCTCTGGCCCGAGGTGGACGGCGCACAGGTCAGCCCGGAGATCGAGCTCGCCGAGGAGCTCCTCGCCCGGACGGTCGAGGACATCGAATCGATCATGAAGCTCATTCCGATAGAACCGAAGTCGATCAGCCTCTTCGTTGCACCTGCATGGAAGCATGAGGCGTTCCGGATCATCGCGGCATCGGCCGATAAGACACGGGTGGTGCGAGAGATCATGCAGAACGAGGAGATGCGCAAGCGCGGCCGCGAGGCGACGGATGCAGCAAAACTGGTGACAAAACAGATCCTGAAACTCCCTCCCGACCTCGTGAAGCAGCTTGCGGCCTCTGCACCCGATGAGCAGGCGGTCCTCGAGGGTGCACGGGCGTTCCTGGAGCACGAGTTCGGTGTGCCGGTGAAGGTCCAGGGCGCTGAGACGAGCATGCACCCGAAGGCCTCGGGGGCGCTGCCGTTCAAGCCGGCGATCGTGATCGAGTAGGATATCCGCCTTCATTCTTTTTTTGCATCCATCCGGCCTCAGATTCACTTTCATCCGGCGGGGAGCAGGTATATACCCCGTCCGGGAAACATGATTGCATCGGCGCCCATCCTGCGGGAGATGGGATTCAGGAACTGATGAAGCGGAGCGTGGAAGAGATGATCGAGTCGAGGTGTGGAATCGTATGCAGCGAGTGCGAGTACCGGGCGTCGGTGGGGTGCAACGGGTGCACGACGATCGATAAGCCGTTCTGGGGGGACAGCTGTCCTCTGAAGGCCTGCTGCGAAACAAAAGGGCTGGAGCACTGCGGCCAATGCGATGGGTTCCCCTGTGAACTGCTTGTGGGATTTGCGTTCGATGAATCTCAG
>JBAYQF010000029.1:0-11197 GCA_041677325.1 Methanoculleus sp. | reverse complement strand
TGAACGAGGGTGCGGAGCTCGTCCTCGACGATGACGATCCGGCAGCCGGCGGTCTCGGCCATCTCGAAAGCGTCGCCCCGGAGCCCGCCGTTCGTGACGTCGGTCATGGCATGGATACCCTGCAGGACATCGCTTGCGAGCAGCGCCTCGCAGGCTTTGAGGAAGTGGAGGTTGATCGTCTCCTCGACGACCTCGGGGAACCCGGAGTAGATCGCGGCGGTGGCGATCGTCCCGCCGCCCGCCCCCTCGGTCATGAGGAGGACGTCGCCCGGGGCGATATCTCTTCTCGCGGTGAGGTGGTTTGCGACGCCGACGGCGCCGACGCACCCCGTCAACCGGGTCCCGAGCACCATGTCCCCGCCTATCCGGAGGGTCGAGCCGGTGACGAGCGGGACGCCCATCGCCTCGCCGACGGCGGAAACCCCCGCCGTGTAGTCGAATATCTTTGCCACATCGCCGTCGTCGGCGACGTGGATATCGGAGAGGAGCGCAACGGGCTTTGCCCCCATGACGTAGGCGTCGCGGAGCGTCGCCCGGGTGACGTGGAACCCGGCAAGGAAGGGGAAGTCGGAGAGGCGCGAATGCATCCCGTCGACGGTGGCGATGATGTAGTCCCCGCCGGCACGGACGGCGCCGGCGTCGTCCATCTCGTCGACCCCGACCGCGGCATCCGTCCGGCCGATGATCCGGGCGAGCTGGCGGTGGGCGAAGAAGTCGCCCGACCCTCGCGACCCGACACCGAACTCGCCCATCGTCGAGCCCGAAGGCTCGAAGGCAAAGAGGTCGCCGGAGAGCCCCGTCGAGTTCTTCGCCTCGGTGAGGACCGCACGGGCGAATGCTTCCGCGTAGGCGGGTGTTATCCGGTGGTGCTTGATCGAGAGGATATCCCGGGAGAGAAGGCGCACGATCTCGTCGTCAGGGGTGCCGGCGGCGATGTGCCGGCGGCTGATCTCTTCTACATCCATTGTAAGAGTGGTCGATGCAGAACAAGATAAAGGGAATGGCGCGGGAGAAGCAAAGATTCAAGCGGATATCGGGCGACACCTGATGGATGACGTGTGAAGAGTTGATCGCCGCGTGTTCCGTCGCCGGCTCCGACTCAGGTGGGGGAGCGGGCATCCAGGCCGACTTAAAGACGTTCACGGCGCTCGGGGTCTACGGGCTGACGGTTGTTACGGCGGTGACCGCCCAGAACACCCACGAGGTGCGGGGGACCTGGATGCTCCCCGCCGACGCGGTCCGGGCGCAGATGGAGACGGTCGCCGACGGCTTTCACATCGGGGCGTGGAAGACCGGGATGCTCGGGAATGCCGCAAACGTCCGTGTGGTCGCAGAGACCCTGCCGGAGGGAGCCGCGCTCGTGATCGACCCGGTGATGGTCTCGACCTCAGGCCACCGATTGCTCGCGGAGGATGCCGTCAGGGATCTCGTGGAGGATCTCATCCCCCGGTCGGCGATCGTCACCCCGAACATCCCGGAGGCGGAGGTGCTCAGCCGGATGCCGGTCGCGACCGTCGAAGATATGGTCGAGGCGGGCCGGCGGATCCTCGACCTCGGCGCCCGTGCCGTGGTGGTGAAGGGCGGGCATCTCGCCGGCGGTGCTGCGGTCGATGTCCTGATCGACCGGGATGGCGAACTGCGTCTCTCCGGGGAGCGATACCCCTACTCGGTGCACGGATCGGGGTGCTGCTTCTCGGCGGCGCTTGCGGCATGCCTCGCCCGGGGGATGCCCGTGCACGAGGGGTTCCGCGCGGCAAGAATGTTCATCGATACGGCCATCCGGGAGGCTGCAGGAGACACCGGACCAATCAGGATCGTCAATCCCGGAGGTAAAACCTTTCACAGCCGATAAAACAATAATTCCATGGTGCCCCAAAAACCCGAATTTTATTTCAAACGGCCTCTCAAAAACTTATTTTTTATCACCAGACGATGCTCTGGTAGAATATCTTTATCCCTTCCATTATCTGATGGAAACGAAAAATAATCTACTCAAATTATAAACGTAAATACGGAATTTTTATAACTGAAAACCTGTAACTACTGTATGAATGGATGAGATCGACGAGGCGATCCTTCGGGAGCTGCAGAGAGATGGGCGAATGTCTATGGCAGAACTCGGTTCAATGCTGGGTATCGCACCGTCGACGGTCTTTAAACGGATTGAGAAGTTAAAGAACGCCGGTATCCTCGAACGGTTCACGATCGTCATCAATCAGAAGTGTTTCGAACATACGCTGGTTGCTTTCCTGAACGTCAGGGTTCACCCTGATGGAAAATCAGAGGTCGAGGAGTTCATGCGGGAACTCCCGAGCATCCTCGAACTCTACGAAGTTCTTGAGCCTGGCGATTTCTTCGTCAAAGTCCGGGTGCAGAACATATCCGAGTTGAAACGGAGTGTGCTCGTCCCTCTCTCCGGTCTTCCTGGAGTGAGGGATATTCAGACGATCGTCTCGGTGAGGAAGGTCAAGGAACAGACATGAACGGAATGGAAATTGAGACCATACAGCAGATGCTTGCGATTGTGACGCTCTTCTTAGGAGCGCTCCTCATCGGCATCATCTTCAATGCGTACCGGATCGTGAGGCAGCCTACCCTGCTCATCTTCATCTACGGACTGTTTACGCTTGTTGTAGGGATTACATTCGCTGATCTCGTGAGTATCTTCACACCCGATGCGTTTGCCGTCGCCTGGTCGGCGATCTTCTCCCGCGTTGTGGTGCTCCTCGGTCTTTGTGTGATGGCATACGGTATCATGAGAGGTTGACATGCGCACCGGAACCTCGTTTGCCCGGGACTGGCAGCTGATCAAGGTGACACGGTCGCTACAGCGGCAGGATGTCACCGGATCGCTCATGCAAAGGCTCCT
This sequence comes from Methanoculleus sp., assembly GCA_041677325.1. Lineage (GTDB taxonomy): Archaea > Halobacteriota > Methanomicrobia > Methanomicrobiales > Methanoculleaceae > Methanoculleus. Next base: position 8,328 of record JBAYQF010000029.1, on the reverse strand, counting down.
TATGGATGCCCCGGCCGGGCTCACAGAGCGGATAGCAGCCATTGCCAGACGACTTGGCGAGGAGAACGGAACGGAGCTTCTTACCCATACCAGGGAGCGCCTTGATCCCCCGACCCTGATGGAAGGCCTTCTCCTGACATGGGGGATTCCCTGCGAATCTTCGGATGCCGCTGACGGGGGCGTGATAATAACGATCGATGGAGCGGCAGTAGCGGTCTGTGAAACGTTTGCGGATATCCGGGTTGCCGAACCCTATCTTGAGGGCTACGCCAGGGCGCTCCAGCGCGATGTGGTGCTTGTGCATGGCGCCGGCGGTAGGATGACGATCCGGTTCCCGCCCCGGAGCGAGTAGACCGCTCACCCTCTCGCCTCCGGATGGATCCCCGGCGGGCGGCTTTTTAGAAACATTTATTTCCTGCCCAATCAGTCGCTTATTTACAGTGTTTTATCGTTAGGAGAGGATCGTATGAGGGCTGACGGGATACGTACGTGCCAGAGCTGCGGGATGCCGATGAGTGCGGCGGAACAGTTCGGAACGGAGGCGGATGGCGCATCTTCAAAGGACTATTGCACCTTCTGCTACCGGGATGGGGCTTTTACGAGCCCCGGGATCACCATCGACGGGATGGCGAAGATGGGCGGGGAGATGATGGCGCGGATGTATACGATCCCCCTTGACAGAGCGGAGGCGTTCGCAAAAGAGCAGCTCTCGTGCCTGAAGCGGTGGGCAGGCCGGGAGATCGCGCTCTGTGAGAGCTGCGGGATGCCCCTTGCCGGGGATGAAGATGCCGGAACGGAGGCTGACGGAACACGAAGCGCCCGGTACTGCACCTACTGCTATCGGGACGGGGAACTCGTCGAACCGGGTATGACGCGGGAGGAGGCGATCGAGCGGTACGCGCCGATGATGGCCGAAAACCTCGGGATACCCGTTGAGAAGGCGAAGGAGATGGTCGGCCGGTATCTCTCGACACTCCCGAGGTGGCGGGGGACCCTCTGATAGGAGCGGGGCGCCCCGGAGATCATCGCTTTGCGCCCCTAAAGCGCCGGCCCGGCGGAGATGATGTTGTGAACGTGCTCGTGAGAACCCCGGCCGGGGTTGAAGAAGTCAGGGAAGTCGACTCTGATTGGATCATCCCCGGCGATATCCTGAGTGACGGCTCGGTTGTCCTTGAACTCTGGGATGAGCTCTCGGATGACGACTACCTGGCGATCGGCCTCTATGATTGAACGGCAACCCGGTCCGCAGGGATGAGGGTCCGCTGTCTCCCCCCGTCCACCCGGAGCCGCCCGTCCACCCGTTTTTTTGCTGCCTGCTCTAGGACTGTTTCATAGAGCGGTGTGCGACGAACCCGGGTTAGAGAGGAGAAGAGCGCCTGTACCATTCTCGCCGTCAAAGCTCTTCCTCTTCGATCCCCCGGACCGCCCGCCTTATCCCGGCAAGGACACGCGCCTCATCCACTTCGATCTCCGCCCATCGGTCGAGATCGACGAAGTAGAGATAGGGGATGACCGGATACCCGAGGATCTGCGTGGCGGCGTGGCGGTAGATCATCATCTGGATCGCATAGTCGCCGGCGTCTCCCGGCGTTCCGGTCTTGTAATCGATGAGCATCCAGGTGCCGTTCAGACGCTGCACCAGCCGATCGATGACACCTTTGAACGCGATCCCGTTCAACCGCACCAGGAACGGCACTTCCCGGTGATCGCGAACAACCCCCTGCATCAGCGGCGATGCAAGGAACCTGGCATAGAAGTCGTGGTATTCTCCGGCCAGGTCTGCATCCATGCCATACTCCCTCAGCACCATGGCGGGATCGCGACCGCGGAAGACCTCGTGGACGACGAGGCCGCGGGTCAGAGCATCCTCCCGGGCGGCGAATCCCTGCGCCCGCGACTCCGCCCGACCGCGGAGGTGCGCCTCGATCTCGCTCGCCGAGTAAACCCGTTCCTCTCTCCCATCGAGAGGAATGCCCGCCGGATCCTCCGGTGCGGGGATATGTTCGGGAACCGGCAGGCAGGTCGGGGAGATCTCCTGCACATCGGCCGGGATCGCTGCAAGATCGAGGGTGAGCGGGATACGGAGCGTCCCGAGGACGGTCTCGCCCCGGGCATAGGCATCGCCCGGGAGCCCGAGGAGGTGTGCGAGCCAGGCCACCCGCGTCTTTGCATCGCAGAGGCTCTCCGGGGGTGCATCCGGCGCCTCCCCGCAGAGGATCAGGTGATCTTTTGCCCGGGTGACCGCGACGTAGAAGAGCCGTTTGCGCTCCGCCTCCTCCTTCTTCCGGTATTCGTCTTTGAGGAGGTGGAGGATGGGCGTTTCTTCGCGTTCGTGGTCGTTTGCGGGGTTCGGTATCGAGACGCCGAGCAGCAGCCCTTCATCGACCATGATCGTGTTCCCGCCCGATCGCGGGACCTGTGCGAGGTCGGGGAGGACGACGACCGGGAACTCAAGCCCTTTTGCGGCATGCACCGTCATGACTGAGACTGCGTCGGCCGACGCAATGTCGAGGGGAGCATCCCCTTCGCGATCCCCGCTGTCGATGGAGCGACCGAGCTCCGCGACAAATTCCACGAGTGTTGAAAACTCTGCTTTTCTCGCGATAACGATCAGTTTCTCGATGTTCGCCGCAACCTGCTCGCCACCGGCCATTCCGCCGAGGATGACATAGATCCCCGAGGTCTCGACGATCCGGCGGATGAGGCGGGCGGGGGAGAGCCTCCGGGAGAGAGAGAGCCAGCTCCGGAGGATCGTCGCCGCCGGCTCTGCTGCGGCCTGCAGCCGTTCCCAGAGGGTCTCTTCCGGCGCCCGGACGAGATGAAAGAGCCGGGCATCGGAGAGCCCAAAGTAAGGCGACCGCAACGCACCATAGAGTGCAGCGTCATCCAGGGGGTTTACCAGGAACCGGAGGATGTTGTAGAGATCGTAGATCTCCTGGCGCTCGTAGAACCCCGGGCCGGCGTGGACGTGGTAGGGGATACCGTAACGCGCGAGCGCCCACTCGTAGTAGGCGAGGTTCGTCCGCCGTTCGAGGAGGATGGCGATATCGCCGTAACCGGCCGGCCGGACATTCCCACCACGGCAGATCGGTTTCTCCTCCTGCTCGACAATAGCCCGGATCTTTCGTGCCGCCATCTCAGCCTCGGCCCGGTGGCCGGCGGCACGATCCCTGTTCTTCGGGCTGAGGAGGAGTTCGACCGAACCGGTATCGCCCTTTCGGAACGGGTGCAGGGGTTCGTAGAGGAACTCCCAGGGTTGCTCCGCCTCAGCCATCAAGGCGGAGAAGACCGTATTCGTGAACTCGACGATCTCGGGCGCGCTCCGGAAGTTGACGTCGAGCGCGATCGTCTCCCCGCCGAGATCGCGTTCGATCAGGTCCCGGGTATGCGAGAACTGCGTGACATCGGCCTCCCTGAAGAGGTAGATGGACTGTTTTGGATCGCCGACGACGAAGAGGGTCGCGGCATCGCCGAGGACGGCACGAATGATGGCGATCTGGATGGGATCGGTGTCCTGGAACTCGTCGATCAGGATGAACCGGAACCGGGTATGGAAGTGCGCCTCGACGATCTCCGGCCTGTCGTAAAAGAGGCGGCGGGTGCGGTTCACCAGATCGTCGAAATCAAGAGCGTTTTGCCGCCGTTTCCCGGCATCGATCGCATCGAGGAAGGCCGAGAAGACCGTGCCGAGATCACGGAGGAAGTCGAGCGTCGCCCGGGTGAAGGGGTCGGATGGATCAACAATGAGCAGGCAGGCATCCGCGTGATCGGCAAGGCACCGGTCGAGAGCACCGTAAGCCGCACGAAGGTTCCCGAGATCGTCTTCTCCCCAGTTCTTCTTCTGTCCCATGTTCCGGCGGAACTGCGAGTTGTTGTGGACCGCAGCAAGTTCAGCGATCGCGATCTCGCCGGCGATACAGGGTTCAATCGCCCGGAGGTAGGCGCCGGCGGTATCCTGATCGCCCGGATAACGGGCGGCAAGGTCGCGGAGCACCGCGATCGGGGAGCGGGCATGGTCAAGGAAGGTCGCGAGTGCTTTTTCCCGATACTGCTCAACGGCCGCCTGCCAGGCGTCGATCACCCTCTCCTCGCTCTCTATAAGAGCGGCAAAGAACATCTCCGCAGCATCGCGGCGCGAGTACAGCACCTCGAGGTAGTTCTTCAGTTCGTATGCCCCGACCGCCCGGAGGACGCCGATCACCGCGTCCCGGCACCCCGCGGGTGGGGTGCCGTGGATGAGATCATCGATCGCCTCCTCGCGGAGCCGGAACGCTTCCCGCTCGTCGAGGACGGTGAAGGTCGGTCCAACACCAGCCTCGATGGGGAATTCCCGGAGGACGGAGGCGCAGAAAGAGTGGAACGTCGATATCTTCGCCCACAAAAACTCGTCGCGGATCGCATCCCACTGTTCGCCCTCCTTCTCCGCGATCGCCCGGCGAACCCGGACTTTCATCTCCGCCGCCGCCTTCTCGGTAAAGGTCAGCGCGAGGATGCTGCCGACACTGGCCCCGCCCTCGAGCAGGTTGATATATTTCTGCACCAGAACGTGCGTTTTACCGGTTCCCGCACCTGCGGTGACGCATTTGCTCGTCGTGTGGTCAAGCGCAGCCCGCGCCTGGCGTTCAGTCAATTCCATCGCCTGTCACCTCCTCCATAGTAAGCAGCCGCAGGGCATCGAACCGGCAGATGGTCTTGAACCCGCAGTACGCAGGACAGGGGCCGGCATCCAGGCGGGGCGGGAAACGCCCGGCGCGTATCCCGGAAAGATACCGCTGCACCCACATGAGCGTGGTGTTGACCAGTTCCCGGATATCCCCGATACCGCTCCGGCTCGACCCCGGGAAGCAGGCAAAAGAGTCCTGCAACCCGGCATCCCAGAAGACCGGCTGGTTCCGGATCTTCCCGCGCCTGAGGGTATAGTAGGTGCCTGCAACCCCTTCCATCCCGGTCAGGGTCTCGACCGCCAGGAGGTAGAGGGGGAGCTGGAGCGCCCTGCCTGCCTCGATGTCCTTGAGCCGGGGATGCGATGAGCCGGTCTTGTAGTCGGTGATCATGAACCGGCCTTCGGGCAGGACGTCAACCCGGTCGATCCTGCCCCGCAGGCGGATGGTTCCTTCGCCGAGCGGGATCGTGACCGTATCGGATGTCGATATCGCGTCGACCTCCCCCGGCACCACCGGGAGGCCAAACGAGACCTCAAAGGCATGCGGGACGAAACGGGAGGGCGCAACCTCCATCTCGTGCAGGAGGAACCGCTCAAGCAGCCCCCTCCCTGCTGCGGGCGATCCGAGGATGTGTTCTCTGTCCGCCTCCCATGCGGGGGTTCCCGGTGTAAACCGGTCAACCTCCTCCCGGCCTGCTGCAAGGAGGCGCTGGAAGGCGTCGGGATAACACGCCCCGGTGACCGGGCCGTTGCCGTCGCACTTCCAGCCGGAGTAGAACCGGTGAGCAATCCGGTGGACGAGGCTCCCCCGTTCCTGCGCCGTCAGGTCGGAATCTGCTTCGGGGAGGGGCGCAAGGCCGAGAACGCTTCCCAGGTAGAACCGGAACGGACAATCGGCGTAGGTTTCGAGTGCTGTCGGGGAGACGACCGCCCCGTCGCCGAAGCGCTCGGCGAGCGCCGTGACGATCGCCGGATCATCCCGGAGCATGCCGTCGTAGGAGGAGTTGTAATCGCCTTTCCGGTGGTAGTTCTCGATGTTGAGCCGGCAGACAGCTTCGCGGGCGGAGAGTTCCGACGGCATCCGGGCAGGAAGGCCGCCCCAGGTGAGGAGGGCGCCGGCTTTCCAGGCTGCTGCAAGCCCGGAATCGGGGAGATCGCCGTCTCCCCATCCCCCCGGGGCGAATGCCCCTTGAACGGCATCCACGAACCCGGAACGCACCAGCGGCGTCGATCCTTCGGCCGCCGGATAGCTCAGGTAGACCCGGGACCGAGCGGAAAGCAGGGCGGCGGTGAAGTAATACCGCTCTTCCCGGAGGATGTCGTCCCGCGACCGGGTTGCAAGACGCCGGGTCTCGGCATCGGTTGTAAGCGGAAGCCGGGTGGTCAGCCGCGGCATCGACCCCTCGATGAGATTGCCGATGAAGAGATAGGGGACGGCGAGATGCGCAACCTCCCGGACGCCGAGTACCTGGATGCCGCCCCCTCTTTGCCTGCGGGCGGTCCAGATCCCGGCGGCAGACTGCGCAAGCAGGGAGGAGAACCCTGCAAGGGATATCCTTTCGTCCGGCAGCAGCCGGCCGGTGCGCTCGAACGCCGCGAGGAGACGGGTGAACTCCTCGAGCGCACGCGCCTCCTCTTCGAGGAGATCGGGATCGCCCTCCTCCGGCATTACCGGAACCCGCCATCGTTCGAGGAGCGACCGATAGGCGGTGGTATGTTCGGCGATCGTCTTCTTCCCCTCGAGAGCCGAGAGATCTGCAAAGAGGGCTCTGGCGGCGTCCCGTGCCGACTCAATCGAGGCCGTCTTCGCTGCAAGTCGGGGTTTTATGGATTCCGGAGTATCCGGCCGTTCTCGCTCTTCTTCAACGGCACGGGCGAGTATGGTGAGCCGTTCGTTCCACGCGGCCGCACCGGCTGTTATCCCGGCCTCGCGGGAGAAGAGATCGAGTTCGTACCCGAGGGCGATCGGCAGGTACGGCGAGGTCGCAAGAGCGATAACGTCCTCTCGCCGGTAATCACGGGCGGGAACCGCGACGATATCGAGCAGAGCCCGAACGAGTGGTGATGCCGCGAGAGGGCGGCCGCCGGATGCAGTATAGGGAATCCCGAAGTCGGGGAAGACCTCCTCCACGTAGGGCAGCATTGATGCAAAGTCGGGAAACGCGACCGCAATCTCATTCGGTCGCACACCGGCGGCGACCAGATCGTGGATCTCCTGCGCGATCGCCCTGACCTCATCGAGTGGGTTGCGCCGTTCTGCGAGGAGGACACAGTCATCGCAGTCAACGTGCTCGGAGCAGGAGAAGAGGGCGGCAAGACGTGAGCGGCGGGTACCCGGAGCGTCCCCCGAGATGGCCGTATCCGGGAGCAACCACTCCCCGTCGTCGTTATAGATCGCCGGGTTTCTGGCGAAGGGGAGCGAGTAGTGGAACTCCTCGACGGACTCTCGCAGGGCAAGGAGCAGGTCGCGTTCGAGCGGCATCGGCTCGAAAAGGCCATAGACAAAGACCGTCCGGGGTGGGCGGAGATGGTGGCTGCCGCCTGTCCGCGGCATCGGTTCGAAGAGGCCGTAGATGTAGACCATCCGGAACCATCCCGTGTCGGAGAGCATCCTGACCACGCGGGCAAGGAGCGTGCTCTCGTCGACGAGGTCGTGTTCATCGAGGAATCGGCGGTAGGCATCGAAGAGGTGAGCAATCTCGATGCACCTGGTGGTCGCGAGGTCGCCGAGTGCGGTCGGGTAATCGACCTTTCGCATGAGGATGACTTCAAAGAGGGTCACGAGATCGTCGCTCGCCCCGATGCCGGCGAGGAGCGGGTACCTGCCGGTGGCAAGAAGGCGGTCGAGGATGAGCCGGGACTCGGTTCTGGAGATCAGTGTCTCCGATCGTGCGCAATCAAGAAAGATCTTCTGGGCGAACCCCGAGAGGGTCGTGACCATGTTGGAGACTACCGGGGCGCCCTCTTCTTCGAGGCGGCGGACGACCTCTCGGGCGAGATGGCTCGTCGGAACGATGAAGACGGTGCCGAACGGGTCGTGGGCGGCAGTTTTCCGGAATTCTGCGATGAGTGCGTCGAGCCCCTCTCCGGGCAACTGGCGGTACAGGATGGCAGGGGACATCCGGTGTTCTCTCCTGAAGAGAGGTTTGGGGCGGAAGAGGGATGAGTGTTGTTATTTGAGCAAGGGAGGCAGCGGGGGTGGCTCCGGCGTCCGCACAGGTTAAATACAGGTGTGGGGACGTAATAATCACCCATGGATCTGAACTTCTGCCGCCGCTACACCGGCGACGGCACGCCGCCGTCAAACCGCTTCTGCCGGATCTGCCCGGAAGAGGATTGTGATCGCCTGTGGCAGCGGGTCATCGGCCTTGCCCGGACAAACGGCGGAGCCCCGGTTCCGCTCCCGGGGACGCGGGCAGTGCTCACCCCGAACCTGAAGAACCCGGTTTTTGTCCGGCTGCAGGTCAACTGCCGGTGGGGTCTCCCGAAGGAGGATTTCCTGCACTATATCGCCACCGGCCATGCAAAGATGGGGCGACGGGGGCAACGGAGCGATCCCCGCGCATCCCCGAGCTGTACCCGTCAGGAGCCCTATGTGCAGGCGATCATCGAGCTGCTCGGCGGGATGGATATACCGGAGATACGGGCGGTGCGGGAAGTTCAGA
>JBAYQF010000028.1:0-11264 GCA_041677325.1 Methanoculleus sp. | reverse complement strand
CCGGCCTCCTCTCCGCCGTGCGGTCGGAGCGGCCGCTCATCCACCACATCACGAACAGCGTCACGATCAACGACTGTGCGAACATAACGATCGCCGCGGGAGCCGCCCCGGTGATGGCAGAAGCCGCAGAAGAGGTTGCCGACATGGTAGCCGCCGCAGGCGCCCTCGTCCTGAACATCGGGACGCTCTCCGCCGTACAGGTCGAGGCGATGCTGATTGCCGGCCGTCGGGCGAACGAACTCGGTATCCCGGTCATCCTCGACCCGGTCGGCGCAGGGGCGACGGCGTTCCGGACGGAGACGGTGGAAAGACTCCTCGATGCCCTCGATATAGCCGTCTTGAAGGGGAACGCCGGGGAGATCGGTGTCCTTGCCGGAACCGGCGGAAGTGTCCGGGGTGTGGACTCCGGCGGGGTCGCGGGCGATCCTGTCGAGACGGCGCGGGAGTGTGCCCGCGCGACCGGGACCGTTGTCGCGATGACGGGGGCGGTCGACGTCGTCACCGACGAAAAGAGGGTCTTCCTCGTCAGGAACGGCGACCCGGTGATGGACCGCCTCTCGGGGACGGGGTGCATGGCGGCATCGGTCGTTGCGGCGTTCGTCGCAGTCGCGGATGACCCTATGGTGGCATCTGCCTCGGCGCTCGCGGCATTCGGCCTCGCCGGGGAGCGGGCGGCGGCCTGTGCGCGCGGTCCCTACTCCTTCCGGACGGCGCTCGTTGATGAGCTCGCCGCCCTCACCCCCGACGATCTTACCCGGGGGGCGCGGATCGAGGAACGGTAATGGCGTTCGATCTCTATGTGATCACCGACGAGGAGATCGGTCGGGGGCGATCCCACGCGGAACTCGCCCGCCTCGCCGTCGCCGGGGGCGCGGATGCGGTCCAGCTCCGTGACAAGAGGCTCTCAGGCCTCGACCTCTACCGGGCAGCCGTCGCCGTGCGCAGGGTCACCCGGGATGCCGGGGCGCTCTTCATCGTGAACGACCGTCTGGACGTGGCTCTTGCAGCGGGCGCCGACGGCGTTCACCTTGGTGAAAGCGACCTCCCCATAGAAGAAGCGCGGCGGCTTGCCCCACCGGGGTTCATCATCGGGGCATCGGTGAGTTCCGTCGCCACGGCCGTCCTGGCCGCCGCCGCGGGTGCCGATTACGTGGCGCTCAGCCCGACGTTCACGACCGGATCGAAGGATGATGCGGGGCCGGGCTATGGACTTACCGTGCTCGCGGAGATTCGGCAGGCGATCTCCGTCCCCCTCGTCGCCATCGGCGGGATCACCACAGAAAACGTCGGCGACGTCATCGCCGCGGGAGCAGATGGCGTCGCGGTGATATCGGCGGTCGTCGGAAAGGCCGACGTCACGGCCGCCGCACGGGATCTCCGGGGCCGGATCGCGGGTGCGAAGGTGAAAAGCCGTTGATCGGCACCTCTGATCCCCAGTAACCGCCTGCCCGGACGCAAACCCTCTTCATTCCCGCCGTGCAACGTCCTGAAGAGTTGACAGCCATGACCGAGATCGTATTCACCCCAATCGGCATCATCCATTCCCCGTTCAACAACCCCCGGGAAATGCCCATCCAGCCTGTCGGTGCACGGGGCATCCGCGGCACGATCGAGATCGATCCGGCCTACGCCGCCGGACTGAAAGACCTCGCAGGATTCTCACGGATCATCGTTCTCTACCACTTCCACCGCTCAGACGGCTACGCACTTGAGGTGACGCCGTTCCTCGACACAGCGACCCGCGGAGTCTTCTCGACCCGGGCACCCCGCCGCCCGAACGCCATCGGGATATCGATGCTCACCCTGGTTGCCGTCGACGGCGCAACGCTCACCGTTGAGGACGTGGATATCCTGAACGGAACACCGGTCATCGACATCAAGCCCTACGTCCCGGCCTTCGACGCCTACCCCGACGAACGCGCCGGATGGCTGACCACGGCCTCAGGGGATGCCCGCACCATGCGTTCGGACGATCGGTTCTGTTAATATACGAGGATGTTAAGTCAATAGCATTTACATAACTTGAAAGTAAATGCCAGACCTTTAATATCGTAGATGCGGATACTGGAGGGTATCCATGACGAAAAAAGCCATAGTGCTGGTTGCCTCCATCATCCTCGCAGTCTTCCTCTGCACGGCAGGATGCCTAACCGGGCAGCCGGACAATACTACAACCGATACATCGCTCTTCGTCTACTCCGGCGCGGGCCTCAAGAAGCCGATGAGTGAGATCGGTAAGGCGTTCACCGAAAAAACCGGCATCGACGTCGAGTATACCTTCGCCGGTGCGGGCACACTCGTCAGCCAGATGGAACTCTCCCGGAAGGGCGACGTCTTCATCTCCGGCGGAACGCCCGATTACCATGTTGCCCAGGACAAGGGGCTGGTCGGAGAGCCCGGGTACGTTGCCTACCACGTCCCGATCATAGCTTTCCAGAAAGGGAACCCGAAAAATATCACCTCAATCGATGATTTCGCCCGGCCGGGGCTGAAAGTCGCTCTCGGCGGCGTGGAATCGACCGCGATCGGCAAAGCCGGCGATAAACTCTTCGAAAAACACGGTATCCGCGATGCCGTCGAGGAGAACGTCGTTCTCAGGGCACCGACGATCAACGAGGTCGTGGTCGCGATGAACATGGGCACCGCCGATGTCGCTCTCCTCACGCTCGACAGCATCAACCCCGAGACGATGGACACCCTCGACCTCCCACAGGAAGACGGCCTCACCCTCGTTGTCCCGGTGGGCGTGACAACCTTCACGAAACAACCGGATGCCGCGAAGCAGTTCGTCGAGTTCGTCACCTCCGATGAAGGGAAGGCCTTCTTTGCAAAGCATGGGTTCCCGACCTACCCCGACCCGAAGTACGCAGGGATCGAACCATGAAAGGAAGTGAGGGATACTCCTGCAGGGCTATCGGGATTGCCCACACACCATTTTCGGACCCGACCGCAACCCCGATCCAGAGCGTGTTTGCCACCGCCCGCGGAACCGTGGAGGTCTATCCGGAGTTCGAGGCCGGGCTCCCGGCACTAGCAGGGTTCTCCCACATCATCCTCACCTACCGGTTCCACCGCGCTGCCGGTGAAGAACTCGCCGAGCGCCCGCTCATTGACGGCGCAGAACCACACGGAATATTCGCGACCCGGCACTTCAACCGCCCGAACCTGCTCGGGATATCGGTCGTCAGGATCGTCGGGATTGAGGGTGGGCTGATCACCGTCGAGGGCGTCGATCTCCTGGATGGGACGCCCATCCTCGATATCAAGCCCTACATCCCGGCGTTCGACAGCATCCCCGATGCAAAGCCGGGGTGGGTAACACCGGGGCACGTCGAAGCGATCAGGCGACAGAGCGGATCGTTCTAGGCGGGTCGACCGTGGCCCTGAACCGGAGTACGCTCCCCCGTCCCTCCGCTTTTAAAGCGGTGTTTCTGGCCATAGCATTCGGTCTGATCGCCTACATGGTCGTCGTCATCGTCGGCCTTGTACTCTACCCGCCGCTCCCTGCCCTCATCGCGAGCCTCACATCACCCGAGATCCTCTTCGCCGTCAGACTCTCGCTCATCACGTCGGCGATCTCGACCGCCCTCTGCGCCGTCACCGCCGTGCCGATCGCCTACTCCCTCGCCCGGTTCTCGTTTCCCGGCAGGAAGATCGCGAACACCATCTTCGATATACCGCTCGCCCTCCCGCCCCTCGTTGCAGGCGTGGCGCTGCTCATCTTCTACGGCCCCTCAAAGTTCGGGCAGATGCTCGCGGCCACGGGGCTCGACATCATCTATACCCCGGTCGGGATCATCATCGCCCAGTTCTTCGTCAACCTCCCCTACATGGTCAGGGTCACGCGGTCGGCCTTTGAGACGATCAACCCCCGCTACGAGTATGTTGCGCGGACGCTCGGGTGCACCGAGTGGGGGACGTTCCGCCAGGTCACCCTCCCCCTGGCACGGAGCGGTATCGCCGCCGGTCTCGTCATCACCTGGTCGAAGTCCATCGGCGAGTTCGGTGCGGTCCTGATGCTTGCGGGAGCCACCCAGATGAAGACCGAGACGCTGCCCATCGCCCTCTTCCTGAATATGTCGACGGGGGATCTCGACCTCGCCATCGCTGCATCCGTCATCCTGATCGTCATATCGATAGCGTCGCTCACGATATTCGAGCGCTATGGCGGCGGGCGGGGGGTCTTCTGATGCTCGACATAAGGGGACTCTCCCTGACCCTCGGAGAGTTCTCCCTCGACGGTGTGGATATGACCGTCGGCGACGGGGAGTACTTCATCGTTCTCGGGCCGACCGGTGCGGGAAAGACCATCCTCCTTGAGACGATCGCCGGGATATACACACCAAAAACAGGGACGATCATCCTCGACGGGCGCGAGATCACCCGCACCGATCCAAAGGATCGGGGGATCGGTATGGTCTACCAGGACTTCATGCTCTTCCCTCACCTCACCGTCGAGGAGAACATCGGGTTCGGCCTCCGGCAGCAGAAGGTCGAACCCGGCCGGATTCGGGAACAGGTTGCGGAGACTGCAGAACTCCTCGGGATCGGCCACCTCCTCGAACGCACCCCGGGAACACTCTCGGGCGGCGAACAGCAGCGGGCGGCGATCGCCCGGGCACTCGTCCTCCAGCCCCGCGTTCTCCTCCTCGACGAGCCGCTCTCGGCGCTCGATACCATCACCCGGGACCGGCTCCGGCGGGAACTCAGGGCGATCCACCAGGCGACCGGGACGACGGTAGTTCATATCACCCATCACTTCGAGGATATATTCGCCCTTGCCGATCGGGTAGCGGTGATGCAGGACGGTACGATCGTTCAGGCGGGAACACCCGACGAGGTCTTCCGGAGACCGGCCACGGAGTTCGTCGCAGCCTTCACCGGGATGGAGAACGTCTTCTGCGGGGTGTCAAAAATCCTGGACGGAGAGGGAGCGATCGATCTCGGCGCCATCACCATCCGTGCGGGCGCCTGCGCCCCGGGCGATGTCTGCGCCGGCATCCGGCCCGAAGAGGTGATCGTCTCCCGGGAATCGTTTGAGTCGAGCGCTGTAAACGTCTTCCCGGGCACGGTGACGGAGATCCGGGAGAACGGTATGTTCTCCAGGGTCATCGTGGATACAGGCCTGCCCTTCGTCGCGGTCCTGACCCGGCAGAGCGTCGCCCGCCTGCACCTCACTGAGGGCGGTCCTGCCTATATCACGTTCAAGGCCTCGGCCGTCCATGTCTTCAAGCGATAGGGTTCATCCGGCTCCCGCGTGAGGAAAGAGAGTACCTGCACGCTCCACCGCTTGCAAAAGCGATTCGCAGGAAGAGAGATCTCACCGGGCGCGAGACCGACAGGGAAGGTGATAGGTAACCCGCTCCCTTCGGCCTCACGCTCCGGAGAATCTTTGATTCTCTCAGATTTCAGATTTTACAGGGTGCCTGCCCTTACACCTTCCGGAACAGGCCTTTCTCAGCACCGCACCGGGAGCATGCCCAGAGATCGGGCAGATCCTCAAAGGTCGTGCGGGGCTTGATACCAAGGTCCGGTTCACCCGCCCTGGGGTTGTAGATGTACCCACAGAGCCCGCACCGGTATGAATCCATCATCTCTTCACTCACCACCCCGGCCGATTGCACCATCGGCGGGGATACGGCACCCCATGTATCCCCGGGAAGATAAGTACTCCGATCAGAAAAAAAGCAGGCAGTACCCCCGGAAGGGACGCCCATCGGAATATTAAGGGTATCCCTCGCCGTTTTCAAGGATATACGCCCATATAACAGAAAACTCGGCCAGGAGAGCTTGACAGGATAACCTTGCTATTGGAGCAGAAAGAAGGTAGCAGGATGAGAAGAGTCCGGTACGTTCAGATTTTCTTAAACCGGTTCTTCCCCACACCACACCAGGGACATTTCCAGGTGTCAGGCAGATCTTCAAACGCCGTTCCGGCCTCAATGCCGTGCTCAGTATCACCGACAGCGGGATCATAGACATACCCGCAGACACTACATCGATATGAATCCATAACGAGTTCTCCTCTCCGTCCCGGCCGGCTGCAAGGGCGGCAGGGTATATGATCTCCTGCACCCTGTGCGTGGATAAGTATTCCGATCAGGAAACGGGAAAAATAAGCTCTTTTCCCGTGCAGCCGTCGAGGATGATCGAGCGCTCACCCCGCTCCGACGCAAACCTGACCACATAGACGGGATAGTAGATCGTATCGAACCCGACGATCTCCGCCGTCGGTTCAAGCCCCTTCAGGACGGTCCGGAGTGTGGGCTCCATAACTTTCACATCAGCAGGCTCTTCCGGGAGCGGCTCCATAGGGAGGGCGGCACCCGGCCGGAGGAGAGAGAACGCCGGGACTTCTTCCTTAAGCAGAGGGACATAGACCTTCGTCTCACCCGCAGTCCGGACTTCCGTGATGAGTTTTGCACCGGAAAGGCTCTTCATCGCCTTCTTCACCACAGCCGGCGGCAGATGGGTATCGGCCTCGATCTCGGTCAGCGTCGAGCCACCGTTCGCAAGCCCGGCAACAATCCTGACCGCGGCCTCATCAAGCCCCAGGAGCTCCGAGAACCCCGGGCGGATCTTCAATCCCCGGCCGATCTCGACGATGCACCCGGTCTGCCCATCGAGGACGAACGACACCGCCTTCGTCGCCTTCCGGAAAATCCCCCCGATGTACCGGATATCCACCCGGTAGAGCGGCCGATAGACCCGCTCTCCCGAGACGATCCGCTCTTCAGGCTCCAGGATCCGGAACCGGCGTTTTCTCATGCTTTTCGCAATATCAAGCGCTTCCTCGCGGAGGAGGACCGGGATCACCGCATCCGCGGGAGGGGGGGGAGAGGGCGCCGGCTCTTCACGGCAGTCATCGGCGCACGGTCCGGCCCGCTTCGCCTCGCGCGATTGCGCAGGCACGAGACGGGGTGTCAACCCCCGGTGCTCCGTAACCCGGGCACCGAACCGCATCTTCACCTTCGCCCGTGAGAGGCCTCCCATAACGAAAAACTCTCCGGGTTCGAGTTCCGCGAGTTCCGCCACCTCCTGACGGGATGAGAAGAAGAGGGCGACCGCTTTCAGGTCGTTCTCGATCGAGAGCTTCCCGATGATCTGGTTGTTGCACTGCGAGAGAACATTCTTTGCGACAAGAGATGGGCGCTGGGTCGCGACCAACAGCCCGAGACCGCGTTTGCGCCCCCGGCGGGAGATCTCCTCGATCTTCTTGATGGATGTCCCTACCTGGGGGATGAACTTGTCCGCCTCCTCCACGATCAGGAGGTAGGGTTGTTTCAGGGCGCTTTCCAGATCGTAGAGGATCTCGGCAAACTTCGTCACCTCCTCACGCATATCGATCTCCGAGACATCGAAGATCACCGCAGTCCTGGAGCAGATCGCATCATGCATCAGGCTCCGGACATCCGCCTTCCCGATCTCCACATCGCAGCCTTCGCTCGAACCGATCCAGAGAAGGGGAAACCGGTCCCGGAGCGAGAAGTACTCGCCCTCGGTATCGATGAGGCAGAACCCGACCCTCGCCTCGAGGAGCCGCTCGCAGAGGACCGCAATCCCCCAGCTCTTCCCGGCGCCTGACTGTGCGATGATACAGGTCCGTCCCGTGACCAGTTCCTGCGCATCGATGGCGATCTCACGGTCGCCTGCATTCCCGATGACGAGATCCATCCGATCAGATGATCACAGGGCGGCAGGATTTTTAATGATTAGCTTCGGTTCCAGAGAGGGAGATTTCGGGATCGGAGGAGAAATTTTCATTTTCTTCCCCGGATGAGTGATAGCAGTGTCCCGATGGCCGAGAGTATGCCGAATGCGAGGAAGATCAGGTGCAGGCTCCTCTGGAACTCCGGGAATATCGCAGGCGTGACGGCAGTCGACCCCATGATGAGCGCAAATACCACAAGAACCGCCCCCATACTCAACATCATCCCGAGCGAGCGCATCATCGCCGTCATCGCCGATGCGCTCCCGTAAAACCTCGCCTCCACGCAGCCCATGATGGCGGTGGTGTTCGGGGATGAGAAGATCCCGAGCCCGAGACCCAGGACGGCCAGGAGCGCGACGATCACCGTAACCGGCGTTGTATCCGATATCGCGGCAAGGCCAAAGAGACAGACGGCCGAGAGCGCCATCCCGACCGAAGCGACATGCCCGGGCTGCACCCGGTCGGCGAGGCGGCCCGAGACCGGGGCGACGAAGACCTGGACTATCGGCTGCACGAGGAGGAGGGTGCCCGCAGCAACGGGTTCATATCCCCGGATATACTGGAGGTAGAGGGAGAGGAGGAACCCGACCGCGTAGGTGGCGCTGTAGTTGATCAGCGCGGCGACGTTTGATGCGGCAAAGACCCGGTTCGACGTGAGCAGCGAGACCGGGAAGAGTGGGTTCAGGCACCGCTTCTCCACCACGTAAAAGACCACCCCGAGAACGAGCGCCGCTACGAGGAGGAGCATGCCGTCCGGGGTGGTCGCCCGTGCGAGCCCCAGGAAGAGGCAGAAGATCAGGGCGGAGGAGAGGACCAGCCCGGGAACATCGAAGTCTTCCGGGCGACGTTCGTTCAGGAACGCCGGGAATCTCCCGGCGTAGGCGAGAGCAGGGATGGCGATGAGAACGGTCACGACAAAGATGCTCCTCCAGCCGAAGAACTGGGTCAGGGCGCCCCCGAGGAACGGGCCGAGCGAGAGGCCGGCGTAGACCGCGGTCGTGTTGAGCCCGATCGCGTAGCCCCGCTCGCCGGGTGGGTAAAGGTAGGTGATCAAGGCGATGCTGTTCGCATAGATCATGGCTCCGCCGACCCCCTGCACGAACCGGAAGAGGAGGAGCATGCCGATCGTTGGCGTGAAGATGGAGAGGAGGGAACCGGCGGTGTAGACGATAACCCCCACCATGAAGACGGTGACCCGTCCCCGGGAATCGCCGAGCCTCCCCGCCGGGAGGAGGAAGATGACCGATGCAAGGAGGTAGGCGCTCGTGACCCAGGCAAGCGTGGCGGCATCGGCGGAGAACTCCGCCCCGATGGCGGGGAGGGCAAGGTTGACCGCGGTGCCGGTGAAGGGGTTTAAGAACGTGGCGATGGTGATCAGTATGAGAATGAATCTTCGCGAATACGACTGCTCTTTTCCCTGCTCCATCTCCATCCCCCGCCTGGATTCTTCGTTATGTGGGTATCCGTGCTCATTGCATAAGGATGTCGATATCGGGGGGAACTACGCCGACGACCACCGCAAGAGGTCGGCGTTATGGTGCAGGGGACGACCACTTCATACCTGAAGATACGGGATCTTCACGTGGAGGGGGAACAGAGGCGTGAGGAAGGCGATCCCCACGTCCTCCCCTGTGTTCCCGCATCCGAGGGATCAGGATCGCCTACCGCCGGATCGCCCCGGCGATGGCGCCGCCGATCAGGGAGAGGACTCCCTGGTAGATGAACGCCGATACGATGATGATGAGCGATGTCCCGACACCCACGATGAACCCGAGCGCCCCGAGAAAAACCGTGCCGCCGAGGATGAGGAGTATCGCGATGACGATGGCACCGAGGATACCGGCAAACAATCCGGCCTTTGCCCCGTGCCCTATCCCACCCCGGACGATCCAGCCGGCAACGAACCCGCCGATCAACGGTCCCAAGACAGGGAGTAAGAAACCAAGAATAAGCCCGACGAGCCACCCAACGATGACCCCGGTCCAGAAGTTATCTGCCATGATCTTCCATCACCGCCGGGAATCGGGGGACGTAGTATATAAGTGTTGGGCGGGTAGCCGGTCACGGGGTGATCCGGGTTCCAACCCGCCCGGCAAGAGCCAGGGAGGCCTCTTCGAGTGATGCAATGGTTGCCCGCTTGCCTCCGTTCTCGATGAACCTGACAGCAGCCTCGACCTTCGGTCCCATGCTCCCGGGAGGAAAGTGCCCTGCCGCAAGGTGATCCCGCGCTTCACGAACCGTCATCTCGCCGATCTCTTGCTGATCCTGTCTCCCGTAGTTCAGGGTGACACGGCTGACGTCGGTCAGGATCAAGAGAACCTCGGCGCCGACAATCCGGGCGAGGATCGCCGCGGTATGATCCTTATCCACAACCCCTTCGACGCCCCGGAGGACGCCCCTGCCATCCATGACGACCGGGATGCCGCCTCCGCCCGCAGCGATCACGACCACCCCGGCCGAGACAAGGCGGGCGATCGCCTGCTCCTCCACGAGTGCAACCGGGCGCGGGGAAGGAACAACCCGCCGGTACCCGCGCCCCGGAATCTGCACCATCCGCCAGCCTTTCTCCTCCTGGAGCCGTTTCGCCTGTACAGGATCGTAGAACGGGCCGATGGGCTTTTCAGGGTTCTCAAACGCCGGATCATTGCTGTCAACCAGTGTCTGAGTGAGCACCGTTGCGACCGGGCAGTCGACCCCGGCCTCACGGAGCGCCGCCTGTATCGATTGCTGGAGCATATACCCGATCATCCCCTGGCTCTCCGCACCGCAGATATCGAGCGGCATCGGCGGGAGGGTTTCTTCCATGAGTTCGTTTCTGAGAAGTATGCTCCCCACCTGCGGCCCGTTTCCGTGGGTGACGATGACGGTGTAACCGCTGCTCACGATCTGTGCGATGTGCCGTGCCGCCTTCCTGACGTTCGCGAACTGTTCTTCAGCCGTTCCCTTCTCCCGATGTTGCAGGATGGCGTTGCCCCCAAGTGCGATCGCTACGGTTCGTTCCGGCATACCATCACCCCCGCTCCAGCGCACAGGTCATGCAATGGGGACCACCGTACCCCCCCGTCAGGTTCTCGATATGCAGCGGGCAGACCTCGATGCCATACCGGGAGAACTCCGGCCCATGGGGAAAGACACATCCATCCACATTGATTCGGCGATAATCCTCCTCAGCGTGCTGCAAAAGCCGCCCGTAACGCTCCGGATCGCGCTCCGCCTTCCGTTTCAGGTTCAGGAGCACCATCCGCATCACATCTTCCCCCTCAACCGCAAGGACGGTTCCATCACGGATGCAGAGGACGTTTGCAGCGTAGGAGAGCTGCTCCAGGATCGAGAGATCGATCACGGAGAATCCCTTTGACCGGATATAGTCATAGAGGGTCGTCGCCTCGCCGGATGGCTCATAACCCCCGTCCGACCGATGGTAGACCTCGAGATGCGCCCTCTGGAGGAGGAGGGGCGAACCGAGCACCACCCCGCTTCCTGCGACGTTGAAGTATGTGTCGAGGTGCATATCGATCATCGGATCGGGCCTGTCGCCCGGGATGAGCGGGTG
>JBAYQF010000027.1:0-11426 GCA_041677325.1 Methanoculleus sp. | reverse complement strand
TTTTTGAAACACTTTAACCGTGCATCCAGTCGGGATCTGGTCACCCTCCCGTGCTCTGAGAACTTCTTCTGATCAGGCACGATGTCCCTGGATTTCTGCCCTCTTCCCCCGTGGAGGCGATAGAGCACTACCACGGGGGGTTCATCGCCTATTCGCCCGGCATGTTCCAGTTTGAATCGTGCCGGCCGCACAACGTCTCGCGGGAGGGGATCCTGCTCTCGGTCGATCTACAGGAGAACAGCGTCGTCAGGGAGTATGGGGTGACGCCGCTCATCATCGACGGCGATTTCATACCGTGTCCCGCGGCGGAACCGATGACCGAAGATATCCTGAACTTCCTCTCAGGTATCGTGGTCGGTCGCCGAGGACAGGCTCACCCGGGCACGATGGTTTGAGGGTGTCGCGCCGGTCTACATGAAGATGAACTTCAAGAGTTACCGTTACCGGATACGCCGGCGCGATCTTCTGCCGCTCATGGAGATGGGAGCCTGGTTTTTCACGCCGTTCCGCTTTGGGCGCTTCGCCGGCCCCATCCCGGGGCTCTTTCGCCCGGAGTCGGCGGCGAGGAGGGGAACGCCGGGAGCTGAGCGGAGGTGCGGCTTTCCGGCGCACCCCCCATCCCGGTCGACTATTTTCCGGGAGATCATCGGGTTCCCGGGAGCCGGGTTGTAAAAACCCTCATTACAATTGATGACAAATATAGTCGAGAGGAGTGTAACCAATTTGTCAGCGATTCCAAAGGAGGAGTATCTCTATAAGTGCACATCCGCCTGTGCGGGGTGCAGCTCTTCCCTGTGCCTGCGCTATGTGCTCAAAGCCGCCGGACCCGACACCGTCCTGGTCGTGCCCGCCTGCTGCACCAGCGTTATCCAGGGGATCTACCCCGGCACGGCGATGAACGTGCCTGTCTATAACGTGGCGTTTGCGGCAGCCGCCGCCTGCGCTTCCGGCATGAGCGAGGCGTTTTCGGCCATGGGAAGAGAGACCAACGTCATTGCCTATGCAGGTGACGGCGGAACGGTCGATATCGGGATCCAGGCGCTTTCCGGTGCTTTCGAGCGCGGCACCAATTTCCTCTACATCTGCTATGATAACGAGGCATACGGCAACACCGGCATGCAGAGGTCGGGCTCGACACCGCTCGGGGCGCGCACGACGACGACCCCGGGCGGCAAACCCACCGCCAAGAAAGACCTCGACCGGATCATCGCGGCGCACAACCCGCCCTACATGGCGACCGCCTGCAGTGCCTACCCCCTCGACCTCTATAAGAAGGTCAAGAAGGCGCTCTCGATCGAGGGGCCCAAGTTCATCCATATCCTCGCGCCGTGCCCGCCGGGGTGGCGCTATCCCACGGAGAAAACGGTTGAGATGGGAAAACTCGCCGTGAAGACCGGAACGTGGATCCTCTACGAGCGCGAGTTCGGGAAACTCTCGATCAGCGGCCCGTCAAGAGCGGCGATGAAGCGTCCCGCGCCCCTTGAGGATTACATACGGGGCCAGGGCAGGTTCAAGAACCTGGATCCGGCGACTCTTGACCTGATGCGCCGGCAGGTGCAGCAGAACATCGAGCGGATCGCACGCGAGGAGGAAGGAGTATGTTGACGATAGCGACCGGCAACAAGGCGGTGGCCGATGCGGTGAAGGCCGCAAAACCGGGTGTCATCGCCGCATATCCGATCACCCCCCAGACTGAGATAGTCGAGCAGATCGCCGAGTACGTCACCGCCGGCGACCTTGAGAGCCGTTACGTCCCGGTGGAGAGCGAACACTCGGCGATGGCCGCCTGCATAGGGGCGAGTGTCGCCGGGGTGCGGACGTTCACGGCGACGAGTTCCCACGGCCTCCTCTACATGCACGAGATGGTCCACTGGGCGGTCGGCGCACGCCTCCCTATCGTGATGGCGAACGTCAACCGCGCTCTTGGACCCGGGTGGAACACCTGGGCGGAGCATACCGATGCCTTCTCCCAGCGCGACACGGGCTGGCTGCAGGTCTTCGTCGGCACTGTCCAGGAGGCCTACGACGCCACCCTGATGGCGTTCAAGATCGCTGAGGACGAGCGGGTCCTCCTTCCGGTGCTGGTCAATCTGGACGGGTTTGCCCTGAGCCATATCACGCAATCGCTCGATACGGTGGAGATCGGGGATTTCCTGCCGCCCTACCGCCTCCCGCACGCCATCGACACGGAGAACCCCTGCGGCTACGGGCCCATGACCGGGCCGGCCGACTACTTCCGGTTCCGGTGGGATATCGAGCGTTCGATGCGCGATGCGAGAGGCGTGATTGCAGAGGTCGAACGCGAGTTTGCGGAGCGGTTCGGCCGTTCCTACGGCCCCACAGAGGATTACCGGTGTGAGGATGCCGATGTCATCGTCGTCGCGATGGGAACGCTCGGAAAAGAGGCCGAGGTGGCGATCGACCGCCTCCGCGACGAAGGAATCAAGGCCGGATCGATGCGCCTGCGCTGGTTCCGGCCCTTCCCCGACCTCGACCTCGCCGGGCGGGATGTCGTCGTCATCGACCGCGACTACTCGTTCGGTTTCGGCGGCGTGGTGGCGCATTCCATCCGGTCGAAGACCGGCATCGAGCCCTATAACGTCATCGCCGGCCTCGGCGGCCAGGAGGTCACCTACAACGACATAGCGGACTTTGTCCGGAACCGTCGTCCCGGCACCGAGACCTGGTTCGGGGTGAGCGACCATGTATGAGATACGGATCCATTCCCGGGGTGGGCAGGGCGGCGTCACCGCTGCGAAACTCCTCGCCCTTGCGGCATTCAGGGACGGGAAGCACGCGACCGCCTGCCCGTTCTATGGGGCGGAGCGGCGCGGGGCACCGGTCGTCTCGTTTGTTCGGATCGACAATGAACCGATCAAGGTCTACAGCCAGATCCATGAACCGGATCTCGTGATCGTGCTCGATACAAGTATCATGGACGTGGTGGACGTCCTTGACGGCCTCAAAGCGGACGGCACGGTCCTCCTGAACAGTGCGCACCCCCTTCCGGGATGCAACGGGACCTGCCGCTACGTTGACCTGACCGGGATCGCGCTTGCCGAGAACCTTGTGATCGCGGGAAGCCCGATCTTGAACACCCCGGTACTCGGGGCGCTTGCGAAGATGGGGGTCGTCACCCTCCCGTCGGCGGAGCAGGCGATCCGCGAGATGTTCACCGATGAACGGAACGTGAAGGCTGCCAGAACGGCATACGAGGAGCTGAAGGTATGAGAGAGAGACTTGCGCTCAGCAGGCCGAAAGAGGCCGCGTCAGGTAAGACCGGGACGTGGCGGACGTTTCGGCCGGTCGTGGATAAGGAGGCGTGCAACGCCTGCGGCCTCTGCATCCAGTACTGCCCGGACGGGGTCATCGACGAGGAACTGAACATCGACCTCGATTACTGCAAGGGATGCGGCATCTGCGCAAACGAGTGTCCGAAGCAGGCGATCGCTATGGTTCGGGAGGAGCGCTGACCTCCCCTTCGCCCGGGAGGCATTGCTCTATATACTCGAGATTGAACCGGTAAAAGTGCGTGTAACCGCAGTTCCGGCACCGGGTCGTGAGGTGCCCGCTCCCGACCGTGAGGTCGTGCGGCCCCGTGACCCCACAGTTTTTGCACCGACCGTCGGCCTTGATGGCCCAGAGATCGTAGCGCCCGATCGGTGTGCAGGTTCCGATCGCTCCCGTATTCTCAAACCGCGGGATAAATACCCGTGTTGCACCGCAGGCCGAGCAGGCCACCTGCGCCTGCGCGGAAACCACCGTTATGACCTGATCGGCGTCTTTGCCGCAATGGTAGCAGTCGGTGCGGTACCGGGTGATGATGAACCGCTCGCTCATGCATGATACTTGAGGAGGAAGGGATAAAGCCTCCGCACCCGGATCGGATCGCGGCATGGGGCAACCATTAAATAGCACCCCCGCATTTCTGGTGCCGAGGTTATAAGATGGCAGCATTGAGAGTTGCACCCTACGTCTGCGCTTACTCAGACGAGAACGAAGAGAACCTGCACATCGAGATCGAGCTACCCGGGGTCGATAAGAAGGATATCACGTTCAAGATGCAGGAGACCAGTTTCTCCATCGATGCAACCCGGGGCGACGTTCGCTACGTCGGCACCTATGCGATCGGCTGCCCGGTCGATACCAACAAGGCGAAGGCGACATTCCGAAACGGTCTGCTGGCTGTGGACGTTCCCTATATGCAACCCGTCCCGGAGGAGACGAAAGAGATCCCTATCGCGGAATGAGGGGGTGAGGGTCGGGCGCCGCCTCAAGAACCCCGGCGGGGCACTGTGCCCCGGCGGTGCACCCTGTTGCCGCCCCTGATTACTTTAAACCTTTTTCCTGCAAAATTTGTAGCCATTACAGTAAATAAGGGATTTTTTTGCTCTTTCCGGGTTGTTGAGCCCTGAAAGGCATATAACAACAAATATCACCCCCGCTTTCAATCAATACGGTATGGAAGATACGTGGCAGCCCGAGGCGCTCCGGAACAGGCGGCTTGA
Organism: Methanoculleus sp.; assembly: GCA_041677325.1. Classification (GTDB taxonomy): domain Archaea; phylum Halobacteriota; class Methanomicrobia; order Methanomicrobiales; family Methanoculleaceae; genus Methanoculleus. Next base: position 6,918 of record JBAYQF010000027.1, on the reverse strand, counting down.
GCAGCTCCGGGCTACCATGGATGATTACATCATAAAGAACACCGGACAGGTCGAGGGGAACCTCCCGGTCTTCTTTGGGCACGTCGCCGCCACACTCGATAAGACGTTTCCCGAACTCGATGACCGAACCTACGACAATTTCATCGATGCAACCGTATCCACACTTCTCAACACCACGCGCGAGGCTCCTACCCCGGAGTTTCTTGAGAAAGTTCTGCGTCACGCCATGGGGAATAAGCGGCGCCGCAAGGGTCGGGTGGTGCTCGATGTGGTCGTGGCTCTCAAACTGATCGACTCCGGCAACTACTATCCGGCGATTGAGTATCTTGCCCCTCATAAAGGATATGATGGTCGCATCAACGCAGCAATCGCCTACTGTTACTATGCTCTCTCTCTTGCGAAGAATCCGAAGTCAAAGTTCCGCCCCGACGACATGGAACTGCATGCCCGTGAGGAGATGTTGGGCGTCTCCCGCACCCGCGCCCCGCTCAATCGTCTCGGCCTCTTCAATCGCAAAGGCAACCGACTGGACTCGATCCTCTGGTTCATGCTGGATCTGGCGTTCACGTGGTTCCCGAGCGATCCGGAGTTTTATCGCATCGGTATAGCCAAAACAAAGGATGATGGTGAATTTGAGCGCCGGAACAACCTCCTTGCCCATGCAACGGAGCGGTTCTCGGACGACCGTTTCTTCCTTGCGGAGGCGTTCAACACGCATGTGGAGATGCGCAATGGAAGCGGTGCTGCCGCTGTCGTTAAACAGATGATGCAACAGTATCCCGATGATCTCGAACCGCTCTACTATGGGATGAAACTCGCCATCCTCGGAGCCCAATCGAGGTCATATGCGAGTTTCCGGAAACTGGCGATCCTGAAGGACTTCCCCCGGCATCTGCTCCTGCTGCTTGATGCTGTTATTGAGGTCATGTGCAACCACAAGACGGAGAGTTATGTCTGCTTTGAGGAGGCAAAGAAGGCTTCGCCCGGGCGGGAATACTACATCACGGCGCTGGAGTACGTCCTCCGCGACTTCATCGAAGGAGATGAGGAACAGGCAAAACGTGCAAGATCCGTGTTCTTCATGTCTGTGGATCAGTACTGCATGCAGGTTCTAAAGATCAAGGTGTGACTGGGATGGTTGTTGTGTTGCAACAGTTTTATGAGGCGCCCTGGTCGAAGGAGCGAGGAGCTGCCCGCCCCACCTCCGGTTCATCTATTGCTCCAGGAATGGGGCGGAATATCGACGTTCTCGCAGATAACCGGTTAAATCGATCTATTTCGAAGATAACATGGAATGACAGAACGATGCATATATCTATCTCAAAAAGTAAAAATCTCTATGAGCGGCGCTTACCGGCTCGAATAACTAGATATGCCATGGAGGACCGGTTAAAATGACTGGAAAGAAGAAATCCCGGGACGACACTCATGAGTTCCCTCCCGGAACAGATATCTGCCTCTCGATCCTCCGTGAGGCGCCGGACGGCCTTGTCCTGGTGGATGGTGAGCGACGATGCCGGTACGTGAACCCGGCATTTACCCGGATCACCGGGTATACCGAGGAGGATATTCCGACACTCGCACAGTGGTTCAAGCATGCCCATCCGAACCCTGTATACCGGCAGAAAGTGCAGGGAATGAGCGAGGCGCTCTTCTCAGGAGACCGGGATGTCCTTATCAGCAGTGTGGTCTGCCGGGACGGAAGGGTGCGGGACATCGAGTTCCGGCGGGTGCCGGTCGACGGTGAATGTGTCATGATCGTTGTCCGGGACGTCACCGAGCGGACCCTGACCGAGGATAATCTTCGACAGGCAACGTCTGAACTGACCGCGGTGATCGAAGCGTTCCCCGATCTCTTCATCCGGTTGAATGCCGACGGCACCGTCCTCGAGGTCAGGGCGGGGAAACTTGCGGAGACACAGCTCATCTCCCGGGCGCATCTCGGGCGACGGATACAGGATCTCCTCCCAACCAGGGTGGGGAGGGATCTCTCTACCGCGCTCCAGGAGGCTGTCAGGACGAACACCCCGGCTGCACCCCTTGAGTTCAGCCGTACGATAGCCGGGGAGGCCCGGTACTTCGAGGCACGGGTTATGCCGCTCCGAGAGCTGCACTTGATGGTCATCATCAGGGAGATCACGGAGCGCAAGGTGGCGGAGGAGGAGTTGCACCGCCACCGCGAGCACCTGGAGGAGCTCGTCGCCGAGCGGACTGCTGAACTCAAGCGCGCAAACGAGCGGCTTGAGGAGCTCCTCTACTACATCGAAGTAACCGAGCGCAAGGCTGCGGAGAGCTGGCTGGACTTATCGGTTGAACGAGGCTCTTTTGGTACGAGTGAGCTGGAAGACGCACGGATCACCACCGATGTCACGGGAACGGTCGTCATCGTGGATATGGCGGCTGAGCGTCTCACCGGCTACAGGGGAGACGAACTGGCCGGAAAGCCGGTCTGGTCACTCTTTAGGGGCGATGCTCTCCAGGAGTTCTTCTCGGGAGAGGTGCTCGGACGGGGCAGGCCGGCGAGGTATGAGGGAACCGTGGAGCTCGTGAAGAGCGATGGGTCAAACGAGGCTGTCCACGTCTCCGGCGATCCGATCGCCGACGGCGCCGGCACCGTCATCGGTATGGTCTGCACATTCCGCCGGGCGTGAGTCCTCAGAGCCGGAAGCCATAGGATTCGGGGTGCACCGGCCCCGGGTCCTGGGGTGCCACGGCGACCCCTATCTGGTCGGAGTAGAGTCCGAGCGCTTCGAGCGCGGTGTCGAGCACTTTTTCAGGTTTGTTGTTGGTCTCGCTTACGTGGGCGAGCATCGCCATGTGGATGTGGCCGGCAAGTTGCTGGAGGCAGCGGGCGGCATCGGGGTTTGAGAGGTGGCCGTGTTTTGACCGTATCCGGCTCTTCAGGTAGGCAGGATATGGGCCGTTCTCGAGCATCTCCGGGCAGTGATTGCTCTCGAGGAGGACGGCGTCGCAGGATGCAAACCGGTCGAACATCGTGGTGGTGATGGTGCCGGTGTCGGTGCAGCACCCGATACGGAGGTCGCCTTCGGCAACACAGAACCCGCAGGGTTCCCGGGCGTCGTGAGAGGCGGCGAACGGCTCGATCAAAAAGTCGCCGATTGCGAACGTCTCGCCGCTGCGGCACCGCCGGATATCCGCAGGGATTTTTTTGCATTTTGCGAGGAATGCATCAAGTGTTCCGCCGGTTGCGTAGACGGGGATGCCGAGCTGTTTTGCCAGGAGTTCGACGCCCCGGATGTGGTCGATATGCTCGTGCGTGACGAGTATCGCCTCTATGAGCGATTTATCTCCTCCGGCGGCACTGAGGCGGCGAAGGGTCTCGCGGGCGGAGAGCCCTGCGTCGATGAGCAGCGCACCTCGCTCCCCCCGGATGTAGGTGCAGTTTCCTTTGCTTCCGCTCGCGAGGACGGTCAGTTCCATTGTAGAAATTGTGGGTAGTATGGGTATTTAAGACCGGGGATGGTGGTGCCGGATCGCCCCGGGTTGCCCCGGCGGGGTGATTGCCACAGACGCGGACTCTATGCTTTGCTGCCGTGCGTGAAGCGACTCTCCCCCCGGGGCTGAGCTGCTGACTTCTGTTTGTGATCTCGTGGCCTCTCTTACCCCCGACTCTACCCTCGCACCCCGAGCACCCATCCGGCGTACGGGACGCGAGAGAGAACTCGCACCACCGCATAACTCGCGAGCACGGCCACGACAAGTATCGCCGGGTAGGTCAACCAGTCCACCCACAAAAGCCCGGTGAGGGAGAACCAGGCCGTTGCGCCGGCGGCGATGACGAGTGGGTGGATGAGGTATATTCCGTATGAGTGTTCCCCGAACGACCGAACAGCGCCGGCAACCCGTCCATTTCCCACATCCAGCCGCCGGGCCGCGAGGACGAGCGCGGCGATGACCGGGACGTAGTAGGAGGGCTCGAGGATCCGGTATATGCAGAAGACCGCAAGCGACGTGGCCGTGAGGCTCCCCGAGACGAGGATGGCCGTCACCCAGGTGCCGCCGAGGAGGAGCGCCCCCGCACCGGCTGCGGCGAGCACCCACGCCGACGGGAGCGACGAGAGCACCCCCGGGTGCCGGGCGACATGAACCCCGGCCGCGACGTAGAGGAGGTGCGAGGGGACGAGCCGGATCAGGACGGTATACCACTCCGCCCCCGCGAAGGCTCCCATGAGGTGGGCACCCATGTTCCAGAGGGTCATGAGGAAGAAGAGCGAGAAGAGGAGGTAGGCCGCCGCCCCGGCCCGGTCGAATATGTCGTAGCCCCGCACGATCAGCGGGAAGAGGAGGTAGACCTGGATGATCAACGCGAAGAACCAGAGGTGGTAGGCCGCCGTCCCGAGGAGGAGGGCGGACGCCGCCCGCTCCAGGGAAGGGATGCCGGCAAACCCGATCGTGCCGTCCACCCGCACGAGAAGGTAGAGCGCGGTGAAGAAGAGGTAGGGCGGGATGACTCGCCACGCCCGGCGGCGGTAGAACTCACGGATCGAAAAGTCCCCGGTATACCGCGCCGCAAGCACCCACCCGGATATGAAGAGGAAGACCGGGACGGCGAAGTGGGCGACGATGTAGATGAAGGCGTTCGTGAGCGCAAGCAGGTTCACGACGAGGACCCGGATGTAGTTCATCGAGACGTGGACGGCGATCACGGCGAGAGCTGCAAACCCCCGCAGATACCCGACCTCGGCAAACCAGACCACCCCCGCCACACCTCACAACCGCCGCCCGGCGGACAGTAACAGGGTTGCAGGGCGGCACATATCAACCCCGCCCGTCGGGGGAAGGGCGATCAAGCACTTATCATCTCCGGCGACATCATCTATTCAGAGAGTGAGTCCATGCAGTACTCGGAAGGAGAGGTCGGCAGGGTCTTCACCGTCCGGATCGATGATGGGGAGGACTTTATTCGGGAGATCCAGCGTTTTGTCACGGCGATGCACATCCAGAACGGCACGATCCAGTTCCTCGGCGCCGTCCGGTCGGCGAGGATCGTGACCGGCCCGACGGAGCCGGTCGTCCCGCCGTCCCCGCGGGTCGAGGAGATCCACGGCGGGTGGGACCTCCTCGGGTTCGCGACCATCTACCCCGGGGAGGACGGGCCGTCCGTCCACCTCCATGCGGCGGCGGGGAAGGGGATACGGTCGCTTGCCGGGTGCCTCCGGGAGGAGGCGGAGGTCTACGTGGTGGTCGAGGCGGTCATCACGGAGTTCGTCGGCATCGTCGCCAAACGGCTCCCGGACGATAAGACCGGCGTCAACCTCCCGGTCTTCGACCGGATGCTTCCATGACCGGGCAGCCCGAATGCCTCCCGATGACGGTTGCGGAGGCGGAACGGCTCGGCATCGACCGGTTCGATGTCATCCTTGTCTCCGGCGACGCTTACGTCGACCACCCCTCGTTCGGGACGGCGCTCATCGGGCGGGTCCTCGTCGATGCCGGCTACTCGGTCGGCGTCATCGCCCAGCCCGACTGGAGGAGCGGTGACGATCTCCGGCGCCTCGGCGAACCCCGACTCTTCTTCTCGGTCTCGGCGGGGAACGTCGATTCAATGGTGAACGCCTTTACGCCGAACCTCAAACGCCGGAGTTCCGACGTCTACTCGCCGGGCGGTCGACTCCTCCGGCCCGATCGGGCGACCCTCGTCTACACCGACCGCATCCACGCCCTCTTCCCGAAGACCCCGATCGTCATCGGCGGGATCGAGGCGAGCCTCCGGCGGTTCGCCCACTACGACTACTGGTCGGACTCCGTCCGGCAGTCCATCCTCGCCGATGCTCCGGCCGATCTGCTCGTCTTCGGCATGGGCGAACGCCAGGTCGTCGCGATCGCCGACCGCCTCGCCGCCGGTGAAACGTCCCTCACCGATATCCCCGGCACCGCCTACCGCGTCGAGAAGAAGGTCTGGCGCGGCATGGACCAGTCCGGCTACGTCGTCATCCCCGGCTACCCGGAGGTGAAGGACGACCGGTATGCCTACGCGAGAGCGTTCGCCCTCCACTACGACGAGCAGGATCCCATCAGAGGGAGACCGGTTGCCCAGCCGCACCCAAAGACCGTCATAGTCCAGAACCCGCCGGCGATGCCGCTTGCAGGTGCCGAACTCGACCGGATCTACGAACTCCCCTACACCCGGAGGGCGCACCCCTCCTACATCGAACCCATACCCGCCCTCGAACCCGTCAGGTTCTCGGTCGTCACCCACCGGGGATGTTTCGGGGCCTGCTCGTTCTGCGCCCTCACCCACCACCAGGGGCGGATCGTCCAGAGCCGGAGCGCCGACTCGATCGTCCGCGAGGTGGAGCGAATGGCAAAGATGCCGGAGTTTGCCGGGGTCGTCCAGGACGTCGGGGGGCCGACGGCGAACATGTATGCCATCCACTGCGGCCGGTGGGAGACCGCCGGGACCTGCCCTGAGCGCCGCTGTATCGACTGCCCCACGCTCGACCGGAGCCACGCGGAACAGATCACCCTCCTCCGCCGCCTCCGGGCGATCCCGGGGGTGCGGCGGGTCTTCATCGCATCAGGCATCCGTTACGACCTGATCCCGGATGACGGCGAATACCTCGCCGAGATCTCCGCTCACCACGTCTCCGGCCACCTCAAGGTCGCCCCCGAGCACGTCTCGGAGCGGGTCGTCGCCTGCATGGGAAAACCTTCCCGCGCGGTCTTCGATGCGTTCAGGGATCGGTTCGAGGCGCTCCAGGAAGGGAAGGTGAAACGGCAGTATCTCGTCCCCTACCTCATCTCCGGCCACCCCGGCTGCCGGATGGAGGATATGGTCGAACTCGCGGAGTATGTCCGGGATACCGGGCTCTACACCGAACAGGTCCAGGACTTCACGCCGACGCCGATGAGCATATCGACGGCGATCTACCACACCGGGCTCGACCCCTTCACCCT
>JBAYQF010000026.1:0-11539 GCA_041677325.1 Methanoculleus sp. | reverse complement strand
TCTGCTAGCTGGTATCTTCGCGCTCCTGCTTCCCTATGTAGACAATTGCGGCCGTCAGCACGAGGATAACCGCGAGTGTCATCCCGATATCGATGGGTTCGAGGGGTTCGACCCCGAACGTCAGCAGCCGCCGCACCATTGCGGTGATGCCTGCAATCAGGATCGGTGTCACGAGCACCCTGTTAGTCCTGAAATACGCCGTCACCGTCTCCAGGATCTCAACGATGATGAGCGTCAGGAGAAGCGCGTGCAGGACCTCGAGTATCCCCTGTGTCATATCGCTTGCATGGATAAGCGCCACTGCCTGAAGGATGACGTCATAGAATGAGAGGATCGCGAGCAGCGAGAGCGAGACGGCAATGAGCAGGTATATGCTCAATGTCACCAGTGATATGGCGGATATGACTTTATCCGCATAGTCTCTTGGAGGAGTCATGAACGCACCCTGATCCGGGGATATATGCATAAGTGGACCCTTCCGGGAGTATTAAACGTGCCGCCAGGATGCCCACGCGCCCCGGTCTGAAGGTTCTTTGCACTCTCTACACTCCTGATCCATACCTCTCCAGCGGGCCGATAATTGAAAGATTTATATTGGTAGAGTGCGAATGATATGATACGCCCGCAAGTAAGTTATTTATACTATTCTTGCATTGTAATAATGCTAGATGGCAGTATGCGCGGGGCCTATAGCTCAGCTAGGTAGAGCGCCTGGCTTTTAACCAGGTGGTCGGGGGTTCAAATCCCCTTGGGCCCGTTGCCATGGGCGATGTCTATGGGTTTTAACAAGGTGATGTATCTGATACGCAGCTTTTTCGTCGGTGAGGTGTAGGTGATGGGGACTTCACTTGACGTACTCAAACACGAGATGGTTCCAAACCATCAGATTATGGGCGAAGAAGAAGTCACTGATCTTCTTGCGAAGTACCATATCTCTCTTGATCAATTGCCGAAAATATACCACGATGATTCTGCAGTTAAGGCTATCGGAGGGGAGGTCGGGGATGTCATCCGGATCACCCGCGAAAGCAGCACCGCAGGCAGAGCCGAAGCCTACAGGCTCGTTGTGAAGAGACCAAAGAAATAAATCCAGAGGCCGGGAGCTGATCCATCTGTTAGATAGAAGTGTATTGTCGAGAGCGTATTTTGCGCGGGAGCATGTAGCACGCCACCAGCTAGATTCTTATAACAATTTCCTCCTGCACAACCTTCAGAAGGTCGTCGATGAGCAGCGCATCATTGAGACCGATATCGAGACCCGTGGAAAGGGGAAAGAGGCCGTATGGGTTGAACTGGGAAAGGTTGAGGTGAAAAAGCCCCTTGTCCGCGAGGCGGACGGGTCGCAATCCGAGCTCTTCCCGAGCGAGGCGCGCCTCCGGAACCTCACCTATGCGGCCCCCATCCAGCTCGAGATGACGCTTGTCCAGGGCGAAGAAGCGCAGGACCCGATCGTCACCACCATCGGGCAACTGCCGGTGATGGTGGGTTCGGCCGCCTGCAACCTATACAACATGAGCGATGCCGAACGGATCGAACACGGCGAAGACCCCCTCGATCCCGGCGGCTACTTCGTCGTCAACGGCACCGAGCGGGTGCTGATGACGCTTGAAGATCTCGCATCGAACAAGATCATGACCGAGTTCACCGAGCGCTATAACGAGCGGATCTATGTGGCCAAGGTCTTCTCTCAGTTTCGGGGCTACCGGGCGCTCGTGATCGTCGAGCGCAACCGGAAGAACCTGCTCGAGGTCTCGTTCCCCTCGGTTGCCGGGCATCTCCGGTTCATTGACCTGATGCGTGCGTTGGGGCTGCAGGGTGACCACGATATCGTGGATGCAGTCTCTACCGACGAGGATATCCTCACCTTCATGATGCAGAACCTGGAAGAGGGCGAGTGCGATACCGTCGACGAGGGCGTCATGTATGTCGGTAAGAAACTCGCCCCGAACCAGACGAAAGACTACCAGCGCAAGCGTGCGGAGTTCGTCCTTGACAACTATCTCCTGCCGCACCTGAACTACCTGATGCCGGTGGGTTTAAAGGAGGAGGACCCCGGCTACCGGGTTGCCGTCGAGAGTGTCCGCCTTGCAAAGGCACACTTCCTCGGGCGCATGGCCGAGGCTTGTTTTGACCTGGTGCTCCACCGGCGCCGGATTGACGACAAGGACCACTACTCGAACAAGCGCCTGAAGCTCGCGGGCGACCTGATGGAAGACCTCTTCCGGATATCGCTCAACCGCCTGACGCGCGACGTGAAGTACCAGCTCGAGCGCGCAAGCATGCGCCACCGCGACCTCTCGATAGGAACCGCCGTGCGCGCGGATGTCCTGACCGAGCGGCTGCTGCACCCGCTTGCCACCGGCAACTGGGTCGGCGGCCGCACCGGTGTCTCGCAGCTTCTTGATCGGGTCGACCACATGGCGGTACTTTCGCACCTTCGCCGTGTCATCTCCCCGCTCTCCCGCTCGCAGCCTCACTTCGAGGCTCGTGACCTGCACCCCACCCAGTGGGGACGGATATGTCCGAGCGAGACGCCTGAGGGTCCAAACTGTGGATTGGTGAAGAATTTCGCCCAGATGGTCGAGATCAGCAAGGGCGTCATGAACGAAGAGGAAGTGAAGAACATTCTGTATGATATGGGCGTCATCGCCCTCCGGAGAGAGACGGTATGAGACAGTCACGTGTCTTCGTTGATGGAGCCCTTATCGGGCTCGTAGATGATCCCCGGGACCTGGTCGAGCGGATGCGTGATATGCGCCGGCGCGGAGAGATCTCGTCCGAGGTCAACGTATCCTACAAAGAGTTCAACAACGACGTCATCGTCCACACCGATCGCGGCAGGGCACGCCGGCCGCTGATCGTAGTCAGGGATGGTGTTGCCCAGGTGACCGAAGACGACATCGAGCGTCTTCGAAACAACGAGCTGACCTTCGAGGATGTCGTGCGGAAGGGTGCGATCGAGTTTGTCGATGCCGAGGAGGAGGAAGATCTCTTCATCGCCATCATCGAGTCAGACCTCACCCCCGAGCATACGCACCTTGAGATCGATCCCTCCCTCATCCTTGGTATCGGTGCAGCACACGTTCCGTTCCCTGAACACAACGCAAGCCCGCGTGTCACCATGGGTGCCGGGATGGTCAAGCAGGCACTCGGTTTTGGGGCAGCAAACATGAAGCTCCGTCCCGATACCCGGGGCCACGTCCTCCACTACGGCCAGAAACCGCTCACGTATACCCAGACGTCCGATGTGATCGGCTCCGACGAACGGCCTGCTGGCCAGAACTTCGTCGTCGCCATCATATCGTACGAAGGGTTCAACATTGAGGATGCGCTGATCATCAACAAGGCCTCCATCGACCGTGGTCTTGGGCGTTCACACTTCTTCCGGACCTACGACGGCGAAGAGCGGCGATACCCCGGCGGCCAGATCGACCGGATCGAGATCCCGGACGAAGAGGTCTCAGGGGTGCACGGCGCTGAATATTACGCGAACCTGGACGTCGACGGCATCATCAACCCCGAGACGATCGTCCGCGAGAAAGATGTGCTGATAGGAAAGACCTCTCCACCGAGGTTCCTTGAAGAACCGACGAGCGAGCTCATCGCCGTCGAGAAGCGGCGCGACACATCGGTCACGATGCGGAGCAACGAGCGCGGCATCGTGGATACCGTCATCATCACCGAGGGCGAGAACTCGTCGCGCCTGGTAAAAGTCCGGACCCGTGACCTCCGGGTGCCGGAGGTCGGCGACAAGTTCGCGTCCCGGCACGGGCAGAAAGGTGTTATCGGGCTCATCCAGCCCTCTGAGGATATGCCGTTCACTGAGTCGGGCATGACGCCCGACCTTATCATAAACCCCCACGCCGTCCCGAGCCGTATGACCATCGGGCATATGCTCGAGATGCTGGGCGGCAAGGTCGGTTCACTCGAAGGACGCCGGATCGATGCGACCGCGTTCCGTAGCGAGTGCGAGATGGCCCTCCGGGATTCGCTCAAGGAGCTCGGGTTTGCGCATAACAGCCGCGAAGTCATGTATGACGGGATAACCGGCCGACAGTTCGCGGCCGACATCTACGTAGGCGTCATCTACTATCAGAAGCTCTACCACATGGTTTCGAGCAAGATGCACGCGCGGTCACGCGGCCCGGTTCAGGTGCTCACCCGCCAGCCGACCGAGGGGCGTGCCCGCGAGGGTGGTCTCCGGTTCGGTGAGATGGAGCGGGATGTGATGATCGGTCACGGTGCAGCCATGGCCTTGAAAGAACGTCTCCTTGATGAGTCGGACAAGGTGACCCAGTGGGTCTGCGCGAAGTGCGGTATGGTGGCGATGGTCGACCGGAAGCGGAAGGTGACGCGGTGCCTTGCCTGCGGCGGCGAGACCGATATCTACCCGGTCGAGATGAGTTACGCTTTCAAACTTCTCCTCGATGAGATGAAGAGCATGGGCATTGCCCCCCGCCTGAGACTCGACGATATGGTGTAAGAGAGGGGGCACAATCAAACTATGACCAGTCCAAAACGTGTTGGAAGGATCGAGTTCGGGCTCTTCTCCCCGAAGGAGATCCGCAAGATGAGTGTTCGGAAGATCATCTGGGCGGACACTTACGACGATGATGGATTTCCCTATCCACAGGGCCTGATGGACCTGAACCTGGGCGTCATCGATCCCGGTCTCCGGTGTAAGACCTGTGACCAGAAGGCTGCCGATTGCCCGGGCCATTTCGGGCATATCGAGCTTGCAAAACCTGTCATCCATGTCGGGTATACGCGGCTGATCCGAAAACTCCTCAGGGTGTCCTGCAGGTCGTGCTCACGCCTGCTGATGACTGCTGAAGAGGTCGAGAAGATCGTCGGTCCCGAGGACGGCGAGCTCGCGGGCGAGCTTGTCTCCGAGAAAGACATCAAGAAAGAGCGGCTCTGTCCTCACTGTGGTGAGCAGCAACTCAAGATCAACTTCGAGAAACCCACCACCTTCTCCGAGGTCTTCGTGGAGGATGGGCGGAAGATCGAGCACAAACTGACCCCTGCCGACATCCGTGCGCGCCTTGAGAAGATCCCGGACGAAGATCTCCGGGTGCTTGGTGTCAACCCCGACGTTGCGCGGCCGGAGTGGACGATCCTCACCGTCCTTCCGGTTCCGCCGGTCACGATGCGCCCCTCGATCATCCTCGAGAACGGGCAGCGCTCCGAAGACGATCTGACCCACAAACTTGTGGATATCATCAGGATCAACCAGCGGTTCAAGGAGAACCAGGATGCCGGCGCGCCCCAGCTCATCATCGAGGATCTCTGGGAACTCCTGCAGTACCACGTCACCACCTACCTCGACAACGAGGTTGCGGGCTGCCCGCCAGCCCGGCACCGGAGCGGCCGGCCCTTAAAGACACTCTCGCAGCGTCTCAAGGGGAAGGAAGGGCGGTTCCGTGGTTCACTCTCGGGGAAGCGTGTCAACTTCTCTGCCCGTACCGTAATCTCCCCCGATCCCGACCTCTCGATTGGCGAGGTCGGGATCCCGCTTGCTATCGCAAACGAGATGACCGTCCCTGTGCGGGTGACACAGTTCAATCTCGATGAGATGAAGCAGTACGTCCTGAACGGCCCTGAACGCCCCACCATCCGGTCGCCCTGCGGTGCAAACTATGTTATCCGGCCGGACAACCGGAGGATGCGTCTTTCGGACGTAAACCTGGAGACGGTTACGGAGATGCTTGAGGTGGGCTGGACGGTGGAGCGGCAGTTAAAGACCGGGGATATCGTCCTCTTCAACCGACAGCCGTCGCTGCACCGGATGAGCATCATGGCCCATCGGATCATCGTGATGGACGGGAGAACCTTCCGGCTGAACCCGGCCGTCTGCCCGCCTTATAACGCCGACTTCGACGGCGACGAGATGAACCTGCACATCCCGCAGACCGAGGAGGCGCGGGCTGAAGCCGAGATCCTGGTGGCTGTCCATGCAAACATCCTCTCACCGAGGACCGGCGGCCCGATCATCGGGGGTATCCACGACCATATATCGGGCATCTTCCTCCTGACACACCGGGTCCGCCACTTCACCAAGAAGGATGTGCTCTACCTCACCCAGCACCTGCCCGTTGAGCACCTGCCTGAACCCGACCGGATGGACGAGAACGGCAACCCTCTCTGGACGAACAAGCAGGTCTTCTCGCTTGTCCTCCCCGACAACCTGAACATGGTCTTCCGGGCATCGTCGTGCCAGAACTGTGAGACCTGCAAGCAGGATATGTGCGAGAACGATGCGTTCGTCCGGATCATCAACGGTGCTCTCGTCTCCGGAACCATCGACAAGAAGGGGATCGGCGCGTTCGACGGCCAGATCCTGCACCGGATCATCAGGCAGCACGGCATGAAGCGGGCCTCCCGGTTCATCGACGATGTGACCAAGCTCTCGATCCGGGGCATCATGCTCGAAGGGTTCTCGTTCGGCATCGATGATGAAGACCTGACGAAGACCGAGTACGGCCAGATCGACGAGGTGCTGAGCGGCGCCGTCAGTGATGTCGAACGCCGGATCAAGATCTACAACGAAGGACAGCTCGAACCGATGCCCGGCCGGACACTTGAGGAGACGCTTGAGATGCAGATCATGCAGGTGCTCGGCAAGGCACGTGACCGCACCGGTGAGATCGCCGGTCGGCACCTGGGGATGGACAACAGCGCTGTGGTTATGGCGGTCTCCGGTGCACGTGGTTCGATGCTGAACCTGACGCAGATGGCCGGGTGTCTTGGACAGCAGTCCGTTCGTGGCGAGCGGATCATGCGTGGTTACGAGGACAGGACGCTGCCGCACTTCCGGCGTAACGACCGCGGCGCCGAGGCGCACGGGTTCATCTCCAACAGTTACAAGAGCGGCCTCTCACCCACCGAGTTCTTCTTCCACGCCATCGGTGGTCGTGAAGGTCTTGTGGACACTGCGGTCAGGACGTCGCAGAGCGGGTACCTCCAGCGGCGGATGATCAACGCCCTGCAGGATCTCAAGGTGGCGTATGACGGTACTGTCCGGACGACGGGCGGCCGGATCATTCAGTTCCGCTACGGCGAAGACGGGACCGACCCCGCACGGAGCAGTTACGGGGCGCCGGTGGATGTGAAGGGTATCATTGAGAGCGTGCTCAAGGAGGAGGTCAGATGAACAGCGATATGGAGCAGCGGATCGACTCCCTCGACCTGCCCTACCGGACGCGGGAGGATCTCAAGACCAGTCTTGCAGACCGGGATGTCACCGCGGAGCAGTTTGAGGATATCCTCACTATGGTCTTCTCGGAGTATGAGAAGAGCCGGATCGAGCCCTGTGAAGCGGTCGGCGTCGTGGCGGCACAGTCGATCGGCGAGCCCGGTACCCAGATGACGATGCGTACGTTCCACTACGCGGGTGTGGCCGAGATCAACGTTACCCTCGGCCTTCCCCGCCTGATCGAGATCATGGATGCCCGGCGCGAGCCGAGCACCCCTACGATGGCGATCTACCTGAAGGACGACTGGATGTCCAGCCGTGACCGTGCCCGTGAGGTGAGCTGGCAGATCGAGGCCGCACCGCTCCATGAGTTCGGGGATATCACTATTGATATGGAGAACATGCAGGTTCTCGTCATGCTGAACAAGGCGGTCTGTGACCGGCGCAAGATCTCCGTGGAAGAGATCCTTGAGGCTGCACCGCGAAAGATCCGCGAGAAGCGGCACTTCCGGGACTTTGATGTCGAAGGAGATCCGAAGAGGGCCGTGCTCGCGTTCACCCCGAAGAACCGGGAGAGTTACCAGAACCTCTTCCAGCTCGCAGAACATGTCAGGAACATCATTGTTCAGGGCATCGATGATATCGAGCGAGTCGTCGTCAGAAAGGAGGGCGGGGAGTATATCCTTTATACTGAGGGCTCCAACCTAAAAGGTGTCTTCGAAGTTGAAGGGGTCGATACCGCCCGCACCCGGAGCAACAACATCAGCGAGATCGCCGATGTGCTCGGCATTGAGGCCGGCCGGAACGCGATCATCCAGGAGGCCCTGAACACCCTGAACGAACAGGGTATCGGCGTCGATGTCCGTCACATCATGCTCGTCGCAGATATGATGTGCATGGACGGCGAGGTCAAGCAGATCGGTCGTCATGGTATCGCTGGCGAGAAGGAGAGCGTACTCTCCCGGGCTGCATTCGAAGTGACGGTCAACCATCTGCTGGATGCTGCAATCGCGAATGAGGTGGACGAACTGAACGGTGTCACCGAGAACGTGATCGTGGGTCAGCCTATCCAGCTTGGCACCGGCGATGTGAAACTCATCGCAAAACCCACAAACCTGAAAATCTAGGAGAAATCATAATGGACTTTAATGCTTCACTACGTAAAGCCGTGAAGACCGGTACCGTGTTCCTGGGACGGAACAAGACTCTGGAATCCATCGAAGAAGGTAAGGCCAAACTTGTCGTAGTGGCCAGGAACAGCCCGGAATCCGTTAAAACTATGGTGAATGAGACCGATACCCCGGTCTATGTCTATGATGGCTCGAGTGTCCAGCTCGGGAAAGCCTGCGGTAGACCGTACGTCGTCAGTGCGCTCGTCGTGATCGAACCGGGCGAGTCGGATATCCTGAACGTTGCGAGAGTGTAGACGATGCCACAGGTCACGCTGACTGAGGAGTGCATGCGCCTCATCTCCCAGTTCGAGAGCCTTACCGGCGCAAGCAGTCGCGATTGCATCGTTGATAACCGCAATGAGCGGATCATCTTCGTGATCAATCCCGGCGATATGGGACTTGCCATCGGAAAGGGTGGATCGAGCATCAAGAAGGCATCTGAGGTGATGGGGAAGCGTATCGAGGTCGTGGAGTACTCCACCGATCCCGGCCAGTTCCTCCGGAACTGCTTCCTTCCTGCCCAGGTCACCGACATCGACTTCGATACGGATGAGGAGGACCAGCAGGTCGCCCTCATCGAGGTCCGGGACGAGGACCGGGGTCTTGCTATCGGTAAAGCGGGGAAAAATATATTCAAGGCAAAAGTTCTTGCACAGCGCCAGCACGACATCGCTGATGTCCAGCTGATGCAGAATGATTCTGCCTGAACACTTTTTTTGCAGTAGTCCGCGGCATCCCCGGGCGGTTTGGGTACACACCTGTCCGAAAATTATTTATGATGGGATGTGCTCCATGAAACTTCCATGAATGGAGTTCCTGCCCCGAGAATGAACTCCGCGCCGTCTGCGGTAGAACCGGAAAGCCGGACGCGTGAAGTTCCTGTATGCCGGGGGTGGTGTCGTTGAGAGGGGTTTGCTTCCTCATCAGCGCCCTGGTGCTCTGTATCTGTATGCTAGCTCTCGTCTCATTCTCTCTCGCCGGAACCGATGAGAACGGGACTGCCGGCACGCCGGGCGAGAAACTTGTTGAGAACAGGGTGCCGCTCACGCCCGACATGGGAGAGAATAAGACTGTTGAGGCGAAAGAGCCCGATTCACTTGCCGCCGGGGATGTTACGCCTTCCCCGGCCGCATCGCCTCTATCGGATTTTACCGGGATGACGGTTGCAGGCGGCAACGATACCGCCGATGTGGAGGAGCCGTCCCTGAATGCAACACCCCCTCCTGAACCCGCCAGGATGGAAACCGTTGTTGCCGGAGACTCCGATGACGACTTCGGCGACGAAGAGGAGGAGGACCCGAGCCCGGAACCGACCCTTGAACGGTTTGCCTCACTGCGTTCGGGTGCGGTGACGATGAATACAACACCCTCTTCTGAACCTGCTGGGATGGAGACTGTCATCGCCGGAGATTCCGATGACGACTTCGGCGACGAAGAGGAGGAGGATCCGAGCCCGGAACCGACCCTTGAACGATTTGCTCCACCGCGGCCGGGAGCAACGATGGCGAAAGCGCACTACTCCCACGATAGTCCGCTCGTCCAGGGCGGCCACCAGCTCGTCAATCCCGTCTCGTCCCATACCACCGGGGGAAGTGTGCCCGTGACGTCATCCAGTCCCGCTATACCGATCGACGGCCTCGCCGTCAGGGGTATCGGTGTGCTCCTTGACCGGACACCCGAGAATGTCGCCCTCACCCGGGGCGGGGTTGAGATCGCAAACCTTGACTGGCTCCTTGATACCGCCATGCGTCTTGGCGGCCGGCATCCACGGGTGGCGCTCGAGGGGGAGACGTTCACCGTTACCGTGACGGTGGAGGCGCAGAACGTGTCGGTCACGGAGGGGAGTCCTGCTTATGTCGTTCTGGTCCCGCCGCCGGCCGAGACCGGGGTCTATGAGATCACCCGGACCCGCAGCCCTGCATCTCTCCGGGATGGAGAGCGTGCCGTCTGGGAGTTCTCGGTTCTTACCTGCACCGGGAGGCTGGTGCTTTCCGATCTCACCCTCCCCGAGGAGCGTCTGCTCACCAGCCTGACGTCGAACCCGGATATCTTCTCGTTCAGGGCATACGCTTGTGTCGACGGCCAGGAAATGCCTTCAGTGGGCGTTTCCGATCCGGTGATCGCCGTCAGGCCGGAAGGCTGTTCCAGTATGCCGGAAGGATCCCCGCTGCCCGGGCTTTACGCACTTACCGGCACTGCGGACTCGGCACTGCGCCCGTCCGAGACGATGACCGGAGCATGGACGCGGGGTGTCGCTCATGATACGATCGTTGCCGCGGCGACCAGACACTTTGCGATCGCGAGTGGTCTTGGGAGTGAGGATGTAGCGGCTGTTTACGAGCTGGAAGGAGGGGGGGGAGCGGGAGAACAATCCGCATCCTCGCCGTCGATGCTCGATATGATCATAGGATTTTTCCAGGGGCTGTTCGGGGTTTCACCTTCGTAGAGGGAGTTCACCCCTCGCGAAAGACCTTCCAGAGGTACGCAAGCCCGAAGCACCCCGAGAGCATCATATCCCCGAAAGGCGCCGCCTGGTAGGCTTCCGGGAGCAGTCGGAGCCGGTTTGGACCCGTGATGACCACGTTCCCGGTCGCAAGCGGCTTCCTGACCGCTGCCCCGTGACCGCCATCATCGAAGATCTCTTCCGATGTCAGGGTGCCGTCGGCGAGCCGCCGGATGTAATGCTGCAGTTTTTCGGGGTCGAGTGCGCCGGTGTGGTGCTCGAAGAGCCCGTGGATCTCTCTCCCTTTCAGGGTGAAGCAGAGGGTGTGCCCGTTCCCTGCGTTGACGAGGGTCGCCCCTTCCTTCGCCATCTCCCGCACCCGCGGGTCGCAGAGCGCCCCGATGAGGGCGACCGGTCCGGTGTCGGTGGCGAGCGCTCCCGGCGCCTGCTGCCGAACGGCCTGTATCCGTGTCATATCGGTGAGCGGTGGATCGCTCGCGAGCGAGAGGATATCCCAGTCCCCGGCGTCGAGCTGTTCGCGCATCAATTCAAACCGGTGGATGCGATTGCTCCGGTGCGGCGAGTGGCCGTGATCCTGGACTGCGATCGCGACGTTTATGGGGTAGTCCACGCCGAAGAGGGAGAGCGTCGCGCGAAGTTCCTGCTCCATGTAGTCGGTTGTCCGGACGGTTACTGCATCCGGTGGTGGGGTGGTGCGGATCTCGACGC
>JBAYQF010000025.1:0-11736 GCA_041677325.1 Methanoculleus sp. | reverse complement strand
CCGGTATCGAGGAGATTGAGCGCAATCTCGAATGGTTTCACCATATCTTCGAAGATCTGCACCTTTCCCTGGGTGAGCTGATCCGCCACCTGCAGGCTTCCGACCCGGACGTAGCCCTCGATGAGTGGGTCGGCCAGCTGTCGTTGCAGGGATGGGTCGGCGATCTGGGAGAGGATCTGGCCTGCTTCATCCAGTGCCTGGAGCGAGAGCTGCTCGATCCCGTACATGATCAGGCCGTGGATGACCTTCCCCATCGCAAAGAGACAGTAGTCCCGCTCTAAAAGGGATGTGGAGAGGATCCGCATACCGTAGAGCAGGTCAAGGTCGCCGTCCTCAACGGCGAGTATGGCGGCCTGGTCCACGATACCCCCCATCGCCTCTGCCCGTGTCCGCTGATCCACGATCTCGCAGGTGAGTCCGGTTGCATGCCGGAGGAGATCCCGGTCTTTCCGGGTGACGCCGATCCGTGCCATCTCGACGGCGATGGTCGATATTGCCTGTTCGCGCAGTTCCTGATCCCTGATCGGGCTCACCAGGTCTACGAGGGCCGACGCATCTTTCTGGAGGACGAACCCCCGCTCGATCAGGATGGTGTTGCACTCGATGAGCAGGGCATCCTGTGCGCGGTGTGAGCTCGCAAGCTCCTTTATGGCCGGTATATGCCTGACGATCTCGTCAAAGTCATACTCTTTGCAGAAATCGGTCACCGCCTGATGAACCAGTGAATCGACGATCTCGATATCCAGTGCACCAAGGATATTCTCATGGATGAGCCTGATCTCGTCGCGCCGGAGCCCTTCTTTGATCAGACGGGCACTGGTGTCGAAGAACTGGGCGTTGATCCTCTGTGCGCTGCTGCTGGCCTTTTTCATGACCTCGATCGCGTGGTAGAAATCGCCCATGCGGGAGAGGGCATCGGTGATCTGCCGGTAGAGCTGAGCAGCTTTTGCCGCATCGCAGGACTCATCGATCAGCGGTGTGATGTCGAGGAGGACGGTGGGGTTGCCGCTCTTCTCGACGACCGCGATACCGGAGAGGACGATCTCCTCGATGGGAAGCTGGGATTCTCCTGCGCCCCGGGCGTTGAACTCAAAAGCCTTCTCGAGGAACCAGCGCTCCCCGCTTCGTTCGGCTTTCTTCAGGAGTTCTAACACAAGGGTCTGGCCGGCCCAGGGTTTTTCATCGTCGATCCTGAGAAGCCTTGTGTATATCTGTTTTCTGTCCCGCTGGCGGTCGAGGAGTTGCTCGATCAGGATCGCAAGGACCTCCGTGAGACGCTCCTCGGGGATATCCGGGAGGGAGTCAAGGATATGTTCGATATCGGATATATCCTTCTTCAGCGAGGATCTCCAGGCGGCATCCACGATATCGGCTATCGACCCGGTGCGCCGGATCTTCTGGGTGATCTCGGTGGCGCTTGCAAGTCCGCTGATCACGAGATCGATGTTGCCGGACTCGATGCCCGCCCCGGCGATTGCCCTGGCCACATCGACGTGGAGTTGTGACTGCCGCGATATATCGCCGATCTCGGGGAGCACCTGGAGGGCATACTGCATGATGTCGATGTTCTGGTGTATCTGTCCATAGCGGATGAAGAGCGGGATGATCTCGGAGAGGATTGCTGAGCGGTATTTACGGATGCTGATCCTGTCGAAGGCCTCTCCTCCCTTCTCAATATAGTGGATATCACCGGTGTTGACCCCGACCTCGACGAGATCACAGGAGATTCTGGCGAGGATGTCCGATTGGTGGCTTTTGCGGTCGAGTTTATCGACCAGGGTAAATATTGCGGAGAACCATGCTTCATCCTTCTTCTCGCTATAGATAGCAGCAGCGCGAGTAGCAAGTTCGAATATATCATCTTTTGTTGGCTCAACGAGCTGGCTTAAAAGTTCCGGCTGGCCTTCATCGAACGCTGCGTTGATCAGGGCGGCGTTCATCTGCTCGTAGAGCAGTCTCTTCTCTTTTCGTGTCTGTGTCTCCGATATGTCCGAAGCCACCTTTTCAAGCTCACGCAGATCGCCAGAAGAGATAGCGGAGTTGATCTTCTGTTTTATCTGTAGTTTTCCATCCATTTTGATCAGCGCTCTCCTGCGGATTCTGCATCATGCATATCCATGATCAGATATATAGGTTGCCCCCCTCTCACATGAATGTTTTTCAATGGAATCCGATTGTTCGCCTAAAATTATTGGGGCAATATGATAACCAGCAGTGATCTCCCGGGGCATCTCGCGAGAGATTGCTTTATCTTATGGGGGTGAAGGGTGGAGCGAGAAGGCCCTGCTCCGCATGAAACGTACTCGAGGCGTATCGCGCCTTCTCATGCCCCGGGCGTCCCGTCCGTTGCAACCTCCATGATCTCCCGACACATGGCGTCCGCGACGGCCGGATCCTTTGCCTCGATCATGATCCTGATCATCGGCTCTGTACCCGATGCCCGCACCAGCGCCCAGGCGTTCTCCCGGATGATCTTGACGCCGTCGATCTTCTCGATGGTCTCTTTTGCGAACGCCTCCTCGATAGCGCGGACCAGCGATGTCGGGTCGGCGGTGTGGTGCTTCTCCTTGATCAGGTGGTAGGTGGGGAGTTCGTCGACGATATCCGCGAGCTTTCTGCCGTTGTGGCTCGCGAGCACCGCTACCATCATGGCGGCGGTCATCCCTCCGTCCCGGCAGAACTGGTGGTCGGGATAGATCAGGCCGCCATTTCCTTCGCCGCCGAACGAAACCTTCCTGCCCCCGCTGATCAGCTCGATCATCCTCCTCGCGACGTAGATGCTTCCGACGGGGGTGTAATCGATGGTGCAGCCGTGCTTCTCCGCGATATCCCGTATCAGCCGGGAGGTGGCGACCGGGGTGACGACGAGCCCGCCGCCGTTCCTTGCACAGACGTAGTCTTCGATGAGACCGAACTCGTAGTTCTCTTCTATATAGCGTCCTTTGCTATCGACGAAGACCGCCCGGTCGGCGTCGCCGTCGTGTGCCACGCCGAAGTCGGCGCCCGTAGCGAGAACCAGCTCCGAAAGGGGCTGCAATCCTTCGGGTGTGGGTTAAGGTAGCCGGCCCGGGAAGGTGCCGTCGAGCCGGGCGTTGATGGTATGGATCCGGCATCCCATCCTCGAGAGGATGATCGGTGTCGTGAGCGCCGCTGGCCCGGAGCCGGGGTCGACGACGACGGTCATACCCTCGCCGATACCCTCCGGGAAGTGGTTCACGATGGCGTTGATGTACTCTTCCAGCCGTTCGGGTGCGGCGCTCTCGCTGCCGACGCCGTCCCAGCCGGTCACATCGAACTCCTCTGAGAAGAACCGGCCTTCGAGCAGGATGATCTCCTCATCGGACATCTCGGTGCCGTCGGCCTCGATGATCTTCACGCCGTTGTATTCAGGCGGGTTGTGGGACGCGGTGATCATCGCACCGCCGTCGAACCGGTTGGTCTTTATGATATACTGCAGGGCGGGGGTGGGGAGGATACCCATGTCCACTACGTCGCATCCGGTCATCAGGAGCCCGGCCTTGAGGGCGTGGGTCAGGGCCTCGCCGGACGTCCGCGTATCCCGACCGACCGCGATGGTACCCCTTCTCATCGATCCGAGCGCTGCGCCGATCTTGAGAACGAGGGTCGGCGTCATCATCTCTCCGATCACGCCCCGTACACCGTTCGTCCCAAACATCTGTTTTTTGCCTTGCATTCTGATCACTTCCTCACGTCGTGCAGTTCCCGCTTCAGCCTATCGATAGCGTTTGCGGCGGCGGCGAACGCCTCCTGCCGGTGCTCGGCAAGTATAGCAAGATACGTTATATCCTCTCCGGCATAGAGCCGCCCTTTTCGGTGGTGAAACCGGGCGCCGATGATGCCCGGGACGGTCTCCATCTCCTCCCGGATATTCTTTGCCGTAGCATCGACGGTCTCGTCGAAGTCCATGTACTCCGTCCGATCATCACCCGACCACTCCCTGACGATCCCGTTGAACGTGAGGATCGCCCCGGCGTGTGATATATCGCACTCGCGTTTCAGTTCCCTGACCAACCCCTCGACGGTATAGTATTCCTCGAACCGGTCGAGCGCGGCGATCACCTCCTCGACGGAGGGGTTGCGGAGCACGACGTTCTCGCTCTCGAGATCGCCTATCACCACTCTCGGGAACGGCCTCGACTTGAACCCCTCGAGTATAGCGTATTCGGTCCCGGCGTTGCAGAGGAGATCCAGGGTGGAGTTGAGATCGTTCTCGCGCCTGACGACGACCGACTTCTCTTCATCGACGCCGCCGGATATAGCAGCATACGATTCATAGTAGATGGTGGTATCCTTTCCGTGCTCGAGCGAAAAACCGTGATGCCCGAGATGTTTGACTGCTCCGACGCTTCCGTGTGCGGAAAGCGCCCCGATCAGGCTCTTTATGAACGTGGTCTTGCCGGCGTTCGAGCGGCCGACGATCTGTATGATCTTCATATTTCTCCCTCTTCGTGATCGTGTTCTTCTTCTCCCTGCACATCCTCGCTCCCCTGACCGGGTCTGGCCTTCAGGATGACTGAGGCCGCCTCGGCCACGCCTCGCATCACCTCGGTGATCCGGTCCTCGACGTCGATCTCGTCGTCGATGTTCAGACTGGTTCCTTCCACCTCCAGCAGGAACCGAGCGACCTCGCTTGCCTCAAAGAGGATCTCGTCGAGTTCCTCTGCGGTGAAGAAACCGCACATCGCCCCGTAAAAGAATGTCGCCCCGGCTTTCTTCACCTTCTTCTTGAACGAGCTCCGCGCCTGGTTGACCGCCTGCGGTGTGTAGGAGTCGACCATGAACGGGCAGAGTTCGGGAAGGTTCTCGCCGATGAACGTCATCTCTGAGCCGCTGGTGGTTTTGAAATCTGCGCAGAGGCGTGCTATCGCCCATTCTCGGGCGGTGATGTGGGTATGTTTGCGCAGGAACTGGTTGACCCGCTGGTAGGTGGCGCCATCCACCTTCTTGAACTTCTGGTACTTGTTCGGGTCTTTCGTGCTGTCAGGTTCTTCCATTTTACCTACCTTCTTGTTGGTTTTGCTATTTCAATACGGTTGGTTGAACGATTGATCGCCCGGAAAGCCGGATACTCCGTCGGGATCGGGTTGCCGCCGCTGCCGCAATCACTCACTTCAACGTATAGCATCATATGGTTTATTCCTGCCCCTTTGTTCTCGGGTTCCAGGTGGTGATTCGGCCGTCCGGGCAGGATGACGGCCCAAGGACTTTCTGTTTCGCCCCGGTTGCCCGGAACCACGAATCATTCGATAATCACCCCGGAACAGAACCAGAACGCCGCAAAGTACTCCTGATGTGGGGGCGGCAACGGCGATCAAGAGGGCGCCATGCCTCGATGCCTCACATAATCTTCGATGGTGGGGATGTAATCTCACGCAAAGAGCGTTACTGTCGTGAAATGGACTGATCGCCGGTGTTGATCCATCTACCTTTCCGACTCTCCCCGGGGTGCTGTTGCCCTGTGGCACTCCGGATCCGGTGTCCTCGTATCGTGGTTTTAAGCCACGATCTCATCTGTGCCCATAGGTGGGGTTACTGTGGGGGGCGATCGGGCATCTGTGGCAATCTGTGCGTGTCATTTATATGTGGGTGGGATGTGCCGGCCGCATGGCGCCTGTCCTGTCCCGGGGTTCGTTCACTTTCTCCCCGCGCGGTATGGGGTTCATATACCTGAAAGGGGACGTATTCAGTAGGGTTTGCTCCCCTCCCACCAGGGAAGGCAGCCCTGCATACCTCCTAACTCCGAGATCAATCACACTACCCCGATACTTTTTCCAGAAATCCGGTCAAACTGTGATATCTTCCCGCTCCGGCGTATTTCATGGATTTTTTCGGTGGGGCGATGCGCTCTTGCGGGGTTGCCCGCCGCCGGGCTCTCGGTCGTGTATGTTACCCCTTTATCGCTTTTCCCGGCACGGGTGCGTGCGACCGGGCCGATGGGCCTCCCGGCGGCCGGCGAAGTATTTTCGGGTGATACAATTTATTGCGGGGAATTAGGTCGTTCCCCGTAATCTTCCAAACTGGTCTCTATTTCGTTTTAGCATGCTCTGATGGTTGAACGGTGCGGTCTCTATCGTCCGATTCCGAATCTAAGCGTTCTTGTTCACTGTTCAATTATGTATATTCTATCAAGCATAGAGCACCCGGGCGACAAGCGCCCGGGTGGCCGCCCGAGATGGGGAGGAACCCCGGATGGGTTCCCCCCGGGCTTCGCCCCCTCGCCTCCTCTCGGTGCGATGTGGCCGTATCAGGGTAGGGCGACATGATCGACCTGGTGATCACCCTCCAGGAGGGCAAGAAGTGGCCTCTGGTGGTGATGGGTGGTGATGGGTGGCAGCGGTCTTCGACAGGAAGTATACCCGTCGCCGGGTAGTGTTCTCATGGAGTTGCGGGGAATAGGCATTTACCGCAATCTTGATATGTTTCGTTGTTTAACCTGATATACGATGGAAAACGCCTGTTTCCCGGAATGGCTGGATCGCTTCAGTGCCTACCTCCGGATGCGGAATTATTCGCCCCGGACCGTTGAGAAGTATGCACAGACCATCCGACGCTTCGCCCGGTATACCTGGTTCCGGCAGAACTCGAACGGGATCCCGTTTGATGAGACCATACTTGAGGATTCTCCGTTTGATGTGGATGTCAACGTCTCTACGGCGCTCGTCACCGATTTCTTCTCCGATCTTGCGGAAAAACAGGATTACAAGCCCAGAACCCTCCACCGCATGATCTCAACACTCTCCTCGTTCTACCGGTATCTCTACGCGCAGGGGGTTGTGACCGCCGATCCTATGATCGGGGTGGAACGCCCTCGGATCAAGAATCAAGAGTTGAAATACCTCAAACACAGTCAGGTGATCCGCCTGATCAACACCATCGAGAGCGAACGCGACCGGTTGATCGTCCGCCTCATATACGCGACGTGCGTCCGAGTTTCAGAACTTTGCGCTATACGCGTCGAGGATATCGATTTTGAGGAACAGACGATACGGGTAAAGGGAAAAGGCGACAAGATCCGGACGGTCTTCATCGACGAAGAGACGCTTGAGGAGATCAACGGGTTCATCGGCAACACGATCGAAGGCCCGCTCTTTGTAGGCCAGCAGGGCAATCATATCTCTCCGCGGACTGTCCAGCATCTCTTCAAACAATACGCTCCTTCCGGGATTACGCCGCATAAAATTCGCCATTCCTATGCGAGCGAGCTCTACCGCCGATCAAAGAACCTCCGCGTCGTGCAGGAGAACCTCGGGCACTCCTCCATCAAGACGACCGAGATCTACCTGCATACGGACATCGACGAGCGCAGACGCGTCTACCAGCAGTATTTCCCGCTCTCAAACGGGAAGATGGAGGAGTGATCCGGTTGGACGGGCGATCCCGATAAACCGCATGATGCTATATGGGTATGTGATGCCGGGTGAGATCGCGCCGGACCTTTGCGGTGTTCTCGTCTTGCCCTCTCCTCGGGGAAGTGGTTTCGGTGATTTCACCCACTTCCCTCACCCCCAATAACGCTCAAATCACTGGAGCACCTATCGATCCATATGCGTTACATCGTCACGGGCGGGGCGGGATTCATCGGTTCCAATCTCGCCGGGCAACTGGCACGCGACGGCCATGACATTGTTATCATCGACGACCTCTCTTCCGGGCGGCGGGAGAACATCGATCATATCCTGGATCATCCCCGGGTGATGTTTGTCGAGGGGAGCGTCACCGATCTACCTCTGCTCATCGACGCCTGCGCCGGGGTGGACGGCATCTTTCACCAGGGAGCCATCGCCTCGGTTCCCCGGTCCGTGGCGGATCCCACAAGGACGAACGAAGTGAACGTGGGCGGAACCCTGAACGTCCTCTGGGCGGCAAAGAAGTGCGGCGTCCCGGCGGTCGTGACGGCTTCTACCTCGGCGATCTACGGCGACGATCCGGTCTTTCCGAAACGTGAGACAATGGCGCCGATGCCGCTTTCCCCCTATGCCGTCTCGAAACTCGCGGGCGAATACTACGGGAAGGTCTTCACCGATCTCTATGGTGTCCGGACGGTATTCCTCCGCTACTTCAACGTCTACGGTCCCCGCCAGGACCCGAACTCAGAGTACGCGGCGGTGATCCCGAAGTTCATCACCCGCCTGCTCGGGGATAATCCGCCGATCATCTACGGGGATGGAGAGCAGACCCGGGACTTCATATCTGTTGCCGATGTGGTGCGGGCGAACATCCTGGCGATGGAGAGCGCCGCTTCCGGTATCTTCAATGTCGCCGGCGGTCGCAAGATCAACCTGAATCAGCTTGCCGCCATCCTTGCGGAGATCACCGGTGTAAACCACCGGCCGGTATATGAACCGCCGCGGCCCGGGGATGTGCGGGACTCGCTCGCCGAGATCACCCGGGCTGAGGAGGCCTTCGGGTTCTCCCCCCGTCGCACACTCGAAGAGGGGCTCCGCGAGACGGTGGCGTGGTTTCGCGACGGCGGCCGGTAACCCTTTTCTTCCGGCTGATCCGGGTCCATCCTCCGTATCTTCCGGCTGATGCAGGAACCTATATATCGTTACTCCACAGTAAGGGGGCGAGGTGCAGACGTATGCCCCGATTGGTTACACCGGAGATGCCCTACAGGGGTACTAGCAGAGATACGTCCCGGGCGTACAGTGACGTCACCACGGATGGCCGGCGCGACCCGGCTTCCCTGAACAACAGGGGTGTGGCGCTTGAACGGCAGGGACGCTACGAGGAAGCGCTCGCAGCATTCAGTGCGGCGATACTCTGCGATGACGACGACGTGTATGCGTGGAACAACCGGGCAGTGATCCTCAGTCGGTTCGACCGCCTCCGGGAGGCGGCACTTGCATGCAGGCAGGCGCTCGCGATCGACCGGTCGTGCATCTTTGTCATGGTGACATACGGTATGGTGCTCGGCAGGCTCGGGAACTACCGGGAGGCCGAACATGTTCTTGCGGTGGCCGAGGATCTCGATCCCCAGGCACGGGCGCTGTACCCGGGGAACCTGACGATGATCCGGGCATGACCGGGCAGATTTGCTCATTTTTCAGGGGGTTCCCGGGTTGATACACCGTCCGGTGCGATACGGTTCGCCGCTTGCAGGCGGTTGTATCGGTGATCGCCCGGTTCATCCCGGAGAACCTTACGCTTTTATCCTCGCCGCCTGATAGAGTATACAATCGAGTGCCTCCGGCACGGAGCCATCCCATGAAGACGCTCATACTTGCAGGCGGGAGCGGCACCCGCCTCTTCCCGCTCTCGAGGGAACACTACCCGAAACAGTTCATCCCGCTCTTCGGCGCTGAATCCCTCTTCCAGAAGACTGTGAAGAGGGCGCTCCTCTTCTCCTCGCCGCAGGAGATTGCCATCGTCACGAACACCGATCACCGGTTCCTGGTCCGGGATCAACTTGCAGCCATAGGGTGCGACTGCCGTGTCATCGTGGAGCCGGCGGGCAGGAACACCCTGCCGGCGATCTACTACGGCGTCCGCGAGATCACCCATGAGGGCGGGTCGGACACCGTTGCGGTTCTCCCCTCGGATCACCTGATCGCGGCGTCCGGACAGTTCCACGATGCGTTCCTCCGGGCGGAGCGGCTTACCGGTGACTACCTCGTCGTCTTCGGGGTGCGGCCGAGATCGCCACACACCGGATACGGCTATATCCGGCCGGGCGATCCTCTTGAGGGAGGTTCGCTCGTGGATGCCTTTGTCGAGAAACCCGACATCGAGACCGCCGGGCGGTATGTCGCCGACGGCTATCTCTGGAACTCCGGCATGTTCTGTTTTGACGCCGACCTCTTCCTCGCCGAGTGTGAGGCATGCGCACCGGAGGTGGTGCGGGCGTTCGATCTCCCTGTGGGGGAGGCATACGGTGCGACTCCGTCTCTCTCCATCGACTACGGGATCATGGAAAAGACCCGGCGGGCAGCGGTCGTGCCGCTTGAATGCGACTGGAGCGATGTGGGGAACTTCGATGCCCTCTACGCCGCCCTCCCGAAGAACGGGGATGCAAATGCCGTCAGAGGCGAGCATATCGGGATCGACTCCTCTGAGAACCTGATCATCGCCGACCGCCTGGTCGCCACCGTCGGAGTCCGTGATCTCGCCATCGTCGAGACGAAGGATGCGATCCTGGTCGCCGCCAGGGATAATGCCCAGCGGGTTGGGGAGATTGCAAAGGCGCTTCGCGAGAAGGGGGATTCACGTGCCCTCTTCCACACGCAGGTCCACCGCCCCTGGGGTTCCTACACGAACCTTGAGGAGGGGCAATCGTACAAGATCAAGCGCGTCACCGTTCCACCGAACCGCCGACTCTCGCTACAGATGCACCATCACCGTTCCGAGCACTGGGTGGTCGTCACCGGGTGCGCCGAGGTGACGATCGGGGATGTGACGTCGCTTCTGCGCAACGGCGAGTCCACGTTCGTTCCGGCAGGGACCGTCCACCGCCTCGCAAACCCCGGTCTCCTGCCGCTCGAACTGATCGAGGTGCAGATCGGGGAGTACACCGGCGAGGACGATATCGTCAGGTTCGAGGACGACTTCGAGCGAGCGTGAGCGGCGGAGGTCTCGCCCCCCCACCTGCTCCCAAACCGATATAATCCCCGGGCACACAAAATATAGGCTGATACCACTTCTCGCAACCCCCGTAGTGTAGCGGTCAATCATGCAGGACTTTGGATCCGGCGACGGCGGTTCGAATCCGCCCGGGGGTATGAAAACTTCATGTTCACTATCCACGGCATGGAACAGAATGGGGACATGCCGAATCGTGGAGCTGGGTGATTTGTCGCGGCGGAATTGCCTGTTCAGGCGAATCCCGGCAAAATCTTTATGCCATATTGCAACCTATGGCTAGTTATGGCAACGACGATCCAGCTTCAACCGGAGACCAAGTCCCGCCTGGATACCCTGAAAACACACCCGCGGGAGAGTTACGACGAGACGCTCAACCGCATCATGGACGCTTTCTTCGATCCGGAGCCGCTCTCCGAAGAAACGCTACAGGAGATCGAAGAAAGCATCGCAGACATGCGGGCTGGTATTCGGGGTCGCCCCCTGGAGGAGTATGCTCGGGAACGGGGCCTTCGATGACCTGGCGGCTCCTCCTCATGCCAAGGGCCGAGCGGAAACTCAATAATATTCCAGACTCCGATGCCCAATGGATCAAGGACGAACTCGATGCTCTGGCAGACGAGCCGTTCCCTCGCCTGCACGCCAAAAAACTGAAAGGACACCCAAACAGTCCGTTGTACTCTTTTCGTGTGGGGCAGTACCGGCTCATTCTTGTGTTCGAGGACAATGTGATGATTATCACCGTGATCGATGTCGGTAATCGGGGTAACATCTATCGGAAATATTAATATACCTGGCACCTCGGTGCCGGGTCTCTCTTGCATGAATCCCCAATCCATCCCGACATCTCGAAATATCGGGTAATCAGGTTCATCGCCGGCGGGTAATACGAAGACGCTGCATGTTGGCGCCACCGCCGATACCTTTTTTGCGCCCGCTCCCCTCCTGCATCGAGCATGACCGACACGAGGATACGTTCGATCCACGCCCGCGAGATACTGGACTCACGGGGTAACCCGACCATCGAGGCGGACGTCACGCTCGCCTGCGGGGCGTTCGGGCGCGCCGCGACCCCGTCAGGCGCATCGACCGGGAAGCACGAGGCTGTCGAGCTCCGTGACGGTGTAAAGGGCCGTT
>JBAYQF010000024.1:0-11836 GCA_041677325.1 Methanoculleus sp. | reverse complement strand
TCGAGATCCTCGCCCGCGACCACTTCCTCCGCCCGCTCGACGAGGGCTTTTAAGCCCCCCATCCCGAGCAGCCGGGATATGAACCCGTCCGGATCGAACCGTTCGAGGTCGTCGATCGTCTCGCCGCTCCCGATGAAGACGATCCCGCTCCGGGTCTCCGCAACCGCCGAGAGAGCGCCGCCGCCCTTTGCCGTGCCGTCCATCTTCGTCACGAGAACGCCGTCGATCCCGATCGCCTCATGGAACCGGCGGGCCTGCTCGCTCGCCTGCTGACCGAGCGCCGCGTCGATCACGAGCCAGCGGTGGTCGGCATGCGATATCTCGTTGATGTTGACGATCTCCTCGATCAGGTTCTCCTCAAGGGCGTGCCGCCCCTGGGTGTCGATGATGATGACCTCGTAGAGTTTGCGGTACTTCGGGAGACCTTCCCTGACGATCTTGAGTGCATCGGGCTCTCCCGGATCACCGAAACAGGGGACGCTGATCCGGTCGCAGAGCGTCTTCAACTGCTCGTAGGCGCCCGGCCGGAACGTGTCGGCGCAGATCACCCCGACCCTGAGGCCTTTGCGCTGGAAGTAGCGGGCGAGTTTTGCCGTCGTCGTCGTCTTTCCGCTCCCCTGCAGCCCCGCCATCAGGATCGTCTGGGGCCCGAGCGCCACCGCTCCCGGCGTCCCCATCAGGTTGACAAGTTCCTGGTAGACGATACGGAGAACGTGCTCGCGGACGCCCATCCCCTTCGGCGGCTCCTCATCGAGGGCCCGCTGCTTGATCGCCTGCGAAAGGTGCATCACGAGTTTGACGTTGACGTCCGCCTGGAGGAGCGCCCGCTGCAGATCGCGCACCAGTTCATCGACCGCCGCCCGGTCGATCACCGTCTTGCCGGCGAGTTTTTTGACCGCATCCTTCAGGGATGTGCCGAGGTTGCCGAGCATCAGGCCTCATCTCCGAGGAGTTCGTCGACGACGACACGGGGTGAGAAGGGTATGATGTCGTCGTAGCCCTGCCCGGTGCCGAGGAAGAGGATCGGTCTTCCGACGGTATGCGCAACCGATATCGCCGCGCCGCCCTTCGGGTCCATGTCCGCCTTCGTCAGGACGATCGCATCGGTGCCGACGGCTTTGTTGAACTCGTCCGCCCGGATGACCGCATCGTTTCCCGCAACCGCTTCGTCGACGTAGACGACGAGATCGGGCTTCATGACCCGTCGGATCTTATCGAGCTGGTTCATGAGGTTTGCCCGGTTGTGGAACCTCCCCGCCGTATCGGCGAGGACGACATCGATATCGTGCGCTTTTGCATATTGGACGGCATCGAAGAGGACGGCCGAGGGATCGGCGCCTGCCTGGTGCTGGATGACTTTTATCCCGAGGCGGTCGGCGTGGACACGTATCTGCTCGATAGCGCCCGCACGGAAGGTGTCTCCTGCGCCGATGACGACGGAAAACCCGTTCTTCTGGAGATAGTTGCCGACTTTCGCGACCGTCGTCGTCTTTCCTGTCCCGTTCACGCCGGTGAAGAGGATCTTCACGGGACGCTCATGCTCGCGGATATACTGCAGGAGGTCGAGCCCATCCCCGAGCACCCCGCAGAGCGCGGAACGCAGCGTCAAAACCACCAGGTCGTCGACCGATGCACCGATTTTGCGGTGTTTGCCGACGAGATCGTTACGCATCCGGGCGATGATCTCGTCCGTGACCGGGAGCGCGACATCGTTCTCGAGGAGCACCATCTCAAGCTCAAAGAGCGGCTCTTCGACATCCTTCTCCCGGAGGAGGACCTCTCGTTCCCGGACGAGGACCTTCACCTTCTCAAAAAAAGTAGGTTTCTCCCGTGCCTCCGGCACCGCCTTCTCCGTACCCGGGGGTTCGGATTGGGTGACGGGGGTTGAGGTTACGATCGGTTCTTCAACCGCCTCCCCCTCCGGGAGCAAGGCGGCCTCCGGCTCCGGTTCGACCCCGGCAGCCTCCTCGATGTTCGAGGTGAACCTGGTCCTGATAGTTTGAAGTTTTTTCTTCAGGGAATCAAACATTATGAACTTCCGCCCTGGCCTGCCTGAGCCTGCCGGGCCCCCCGGTATGCCGCCTCGAGGCGCCGGGATATCTCTGTTGCCTGGCCCTGCAGTTGTTCGACCGAACCTGCGACCTTCTTTGCGAGCGCTTCAAGCTCGGTTAGCCGATCCTCCAGATACTCCACCGCATCTGCGGTGCCCTTCTCGACGGAGACGTCCGCACCGATGTTCACAAGAACGCTATCGGCGTCAAGCACCTTCACCCGGAGGTGTGCACCCCCCCCGACCGGGAGGAGGACGACGCTGTCCGCGTTCTCCTGGATGGTGCGGAGCGCTTCGATGGCGGCGCTTCCCTCAAACCGCTGTTGCTCGATCATGCCGAGCTGTTGCGTCATGAGTTCAAGCTGCTGCCCGTACTCGTTCAAGTACATCTGGAGGGTCTGTATCTCGCGAGGATCTGCCTGGTTCACGTTATTCACCAGCTACTACGTTAACCGATTCGATAGAGATATAACTTCTCTTCAGGCGGTGTTTGCTCCCGATATCGGCAAAAATCCTTTCCTTTGCCTGATTCTCGTTCGGGGCGTTGATAACCTTGCGGTATGGTTTCCACTCGTTGTTGATCTTGCATGCGCCTACAACTTCAAACATCTGGTTTTCCATGGTAATATCACTCCAAATACCCAAAGACTTCTTCTATCCGTCCCAGCTCGAACCCGGTCGTGGCGGATCCCGCGAGGTACCCCTTGCTGTTTGCAAGGAGTCCGGTACCCACAAGGCCGCTTCCCATGTTGACCGACCCGAGGCCGATCGGGAGATCGACCACCCGTTCAAGGTTCGCTATCTCCGTATCGTTCGCTCGCGGGTGGACAAGGATACCCTTGTTCGTCGCGAATCCGGCCATGCCGACGGTCTTGATGCCGCCGAGCGATAACCGGACCACCGGCACGGCGAGGAACGACCCGATCTCTTCAGCGACGTTGATCGGCATATCGGGGTGGACGGCGGCGACGTGATCGTTTGCAAGGATGACGTTGCCGGCAGCGTTCATCGCCCCCTCGAGCAGGAATATGTCCCGGTACTCGCTCAGGACCGCCAGTTCCTCGTCGGCGGCAAGGCCGCTGACGACCAGACCCCGACTGTTTCCTGCAACGAGCGAACCGATGATCCGGCTTCCCTGGATGAAGGTGCTCACGATCTCGAGATCGAGTTCCCGTGCAAGGGCTGCAGTGAACTCTTCAGGCGCCCCGGGATATACTATCGCTATATCCTCAAAAGCCCGGGTATACACACCGATGTGCGGATCGCCGGTGAGATCGATCGTCCCTGTCATTTCACTCCTCGGCGAGCTCGGCCTGAACCTGCCCGTCCTCGAACTTCATCGCGCGAACACGAATCTTTCGCGGGGGTTTCTGGCTGCCGTTCTCCCAGACTTTCTCGTTGATGCTTCTGTCGAGTTTGACGTCCTCGCTCTTCATGTGCCGCACGAGGAATGCCCTGATATCCTTGATCGCGGTGTTACCCCGCTTCCACCGGGGCGCACGCTTCACGTCGCGGAGAGGGATGATATAGATATGTTCTTTCAATGCTTCTGCCATAACCTTACACCTTCAGGGAGCTCCGTCTCCAGTTGCGCCGCTTCGGATGCGACGCAACCGTACGGTTGGTCCTGATCATCACCCATGCAGGCACGCGGCGGTTCTGCTCGCATGCCTTTGCCAGCCGGATCTTCCGGCCCTTCGTTAATCTGCTCATAATGTTCACACTCGTTGTATTCAGGTCTCTCGCCGCGCGACCACCAGCGACTGCAGGTGGCGGGAAGGGAAGAACTGTGCCGGATCGATGCCGCGAACGCTGAGGGCGCTCCTGATCTCTCCTTCATAGTCCCCGTTCCCGATACTGCCGGTCTCTCCGTACTGCACCACGAGCAACCGGCTGGTGAGCCGTTCCACCTCGGCCTTCCCGTAGCCGAGAAGCGGCCGGACGTAGGAGCAGCCGGTGGTCATCTCAAGGTGCTGGATCTCGGAGCGTTCGAGCCGGGGAACCCGGTCTTCCCGGCGGGTGCCGTCGCCGACCACTGCATACTCGGCTGCAAGGGTCTCGACTGCCGCCCGGTGGACCATATCGATCGCGTCGTTTGGGTATCCGCATGAGAGGAGCAGGTCGACGGCCTTGCCGAGCAGATCGTTTCCGAGCACCCTCCGCTTGAAGGGAAGACCCAGGGCATCTGCTGCAGCCTGCACCGCCGGAACCTCGCGGGCGGGATCGAATACACAGGTATTCAGTTCCACGCCGTAATCACGCGCAAGCATGATCGCCGCGAGCGCGCTATCTTTCCCACCCGAGAAGAGCACACCTGCTTCCATTATCTTCGCGTAATCCTGAACTCTTTCTTTGATGGTATCAGCTGGGTGAGCAGGGCTTTCATCTGCTCGTCAGTGATCCGTTGCCGGACCCGGCCGCTCTGGGCCAGCATCACCAGTTGCTGCTCGACCGCCTTTGCAAACTCCGGTCGGGTCAACTTGATGGTATTGAGTCGCTCCCTCGCTTCAGGCTCAAGGATCTCCATGAGCGCGGCGCGGACCTGTGCATCGATCTGCTGCTGGCGTGCCGCCTCTTCCTCAATGCTCTGCTGATCTATCGCCTGCCGCTGCATCTGTTCCATTCTGCGGCGGCGCAGTTCTGCGAGTTCGTCATCCACCATCAGTCATACCTCCCATTGCTCAGTATTTTGCAAGGCCCGGTGCGGCTGCGACGGCCTCAGGTTTCAGGCCGTTTGCAACGCCGTCGAGGAATGATCTCCCTGCCGGGGTTACCGTGCGTCCCCCGATGCCGTGGGCGACGTAACCGGCCGTTTCGAGCTGCTGGAATATCTTTCGGACGATCGATCCGCTTCCACGCCTGAACTGGTTCGGGGATGAACCGCGGTTGCAGCTGCCGCCGTAGGCGGAGCGCATCCTCTGGATGCCGACAGGGCCGTCGGTGTAGATTCGCCGGAAGACCGCCGCTGCACGCACGTACCACCAGTCATCGTTCTCGGGGGGCATCTCTTTGTGTACCCCCGTCTTTGCAAAAGCTGCCCAGTCAGGGGGCTGAATCTGCGGGTTTTTCTTGAGTTCTTCTGCAACCTGCCGGATGAGTCTATCGGCAGGAATGTCATATACGGTTGTCATAGATGAACCTCACTCTCGCTAACAGTCTTTACATATTCGTCCAGTGATGTTTTATATATTTCGAGGATTGCGCCCGGTCGGCAGGCTCTTCCGCTCCCTGAGGACGAGCGTCCGCCCCCTGACCTCGACCAGGGCCGCACCGGCTGATGCCGCTACTTCCTCAGGATCGATCTCGGTGTTCCTGAGCCACCGCACCTTGATGATCTTCCGATCCTTGAGCTGGCGCCGGATCTCGTCGATCATGACGCTCGTGATGCCGCGCTTTCCCACCCAGACGGTGGGCCTGAGATCCTGGTACGACTCCCGGCTCATGGTTGGGGCCTCCCGACGGGGTAGCGCGCCCGGTGCCCGCAGGCAAGGCAGGTGATGATCACGAATCCCCGGTGGATCCTGATCCGGGCATTTGACCCGGGCACAAGGTAGGTGTTGCACCGGCGGCAGAAACGGCGTTTCAGCGGCCGCTCGATCCGCACACGATGGCGCATGCCGATCTTGCGTGCAAGCACGACGCAGCGGTTGCTCCACTCCGGGTTCTCGGGGTAGAACTCGGCTGCGCGCGCAAAGAGGAGGGTGATCCTCTCCCGGGCAAGCCTCCGCGAGCCTGATTTGCGTGATGTGTCTGCCATGGTGCAATCCGTTTCAGTGGTGGGTCCTGAGGTTGGAGTGGTGAGAATATATAAGAAATTGATGGGGGGGTCAGAGAACCCGCACCCGTCGGTCGTCGACCTTGAGGCGGTCCTCGCAGAAGAGTTTCACCGCAAGCGGGAGGGCTTCGTGCTCTTCTATGAGGATACGGTCGGCAAGCGTCGTCTCGTCGTCGTCCGGGAGGACCGGTACGCACCGCTGGACGACGATGGGGCCGGTATCCAGCCC
The DNA here is from genome assembly GCA_041677325.1 of Methanoculleus sp. Classification (GTDB taxonomy): domain Archaea; phylum Halobacteriota; class Methanomicrobia; order Methanomicrobiales; family Methanoculleaceae; genus Methanoculleus. The sequence goes on along the minus strand of JBAYQF010000024.1, from coordinate 5,782 downwards.
TTCGTCGACGAGGTGGACGGTGCAGCCCGCGACCTTCACCCCGTACTCAACAGCCTGTCTCTGTGCGTGCAGCCCGGCAAACGCCGGGAGCAGGGCGGGATGGATGTTCATCATCCTGCCCGAGAACTCATGAACGATCGCAGGCCCGAGGATCCGCATGTAGCCGGCGAGGACGAAGAGGTCGGCACGGCAACCGCGCATGGCGTGGAGGAGTGCCTCCTCGTAAGCGGCCTTCGAGGAGAACCGCGCATAGTCGACGACCGTCACCGGGACGCCGGCGCTCTTCGCCCGCTCTATTGCATACGCCCGGGGGTTGTCGGTGACGAGCCCCGTGCAGGTCGCAGGGATTGCCCCGGCCGCAACGGCATCGATCACCGCCTGGAAGTTCGAGCCCCTCCCTGAAGCGAGGAACGCAATCCGTTTCCTGGTTATGGGTGTTTCTGGATGCATACGTTCGTGTCCTCCGGTCTCCTTATCGTGATTCGCCCGGCGTGTTCTGGGCGCCGATGATCAGTTTCACCTTGACGAGTCGCCGGCCTCGCATCTGCATCACCACGAGCGTGATGTTGCTCTCCTCGATCCTTACCACCTCGCCCCGGCGGGGAATGTGTCCCAGGCGGTCGATGACAAGGCCGCCGATACTCTCGTATGAGTCCATCAGCGGGAGGTTGAGGTGCAGATCTTCGTTGATGTGCTCGACCCACATCCGCGCATCGACAAGGTAGACGCCTTCCTCAATCTGCTGGACTTCCGGCTCCTCCTCGTCGAACTCATCCATGATCTCCCCGACCAGTTCTTCGAGCATATCCTCGACGGTCACGATACCGGCAAACGATCCGTATTCGTCGAGAACGACAGCCATGTGCTGTTTCTTCACCTGGAGCTCCTTCAAGAGCTCGTCGATCTTCTTGCTCTCGGGAACAAAGTAGGGTTCGTACATCCGCTCGCGGATCGTGGCGCTCGTCTGCTGTCGGACCACCGCGGAGAAGACGTCTTTGACGTTCAGGAGTCCGACGATGTTGTCGATGCGTTCGTGGTAGACCGGGATCCGGGAGAACCCCGTCTCGTTGAAGATGGCGAGCGCATTCTCAACCGGGCCGATATCCTCGAGCAGGGTAACGTCGATGCGCGGCGTCATCACCTCGCGAACCGTCGTATCCCCGAACCGGAGGACGGAGTAGAGCATATCCCGCTCCTTCTCTTCGATCGTCCCCTCCTCCTCGCCGACATCGATCCACTCCTTGATCTCCTCTTCGGTGACGACCGGCTCGGTCACGCCGGGTCTGAAGGCGAACTGCTGTTTGAGGCGATCCGTGACCCAGAGCACCGGGTAGAGCGCCCGGGAGAAGAGGAGGATGGGGCGGGCAAACCGGAGCGCGAGTTCTTCGGTGTGCCGGGAGGCGTACATCTTCGGCCCGATCTCGCCGAAGATCAGCATCAGGATGACCGTGACGCCGGTCGCTATCCCGATACCGACGTCGCCGTAGATGTTTATGGCGATGGCGGTCGCGAGCGATGCCGCCGCGACGTTGACGACGTTGTTTCCGATGAGGATGGTGATCAGGATGCTATCGGTCGATCGTTTCAGTGTTTCGAGTGCGTCGGACCCTTTCCTGCCCTGGCTCACAAGTGCATGGACTTTCGCCCGGGTTATCGAGACGAGGGCGACTTCGGAGCTTGAGAAGAATCCTGACAGGACGAGACAGATAAGAAATAGGACGATCTCTATGGTGACAAGGTCTACGATTACCATTTACTCCACGCCGCGTTCAGCGGCTGCATAGTGCGTCATTTAATGATTGGGGTTATATGAATTATGTTGTGGCCTGAGATTATAAACCCAGCGCTGTCAGGAGAATATCCGTTCAAGCATCTCGGACTCGCGCGCGAGTATTGCGACCTTCTCTTCGGACGAGAGTGATCCTGGATAGATCAGGTCCTCGAGTTCCAGGGTGAGATGGCCGTCATACCCCCTATCGGCGAGTTCCGCGAGAATCCGCCCGGCGTCTCGGTCGCCGTGGATGGGGTGGTGGGGACGCCCGTCGGCCCCGAGAGCGCTGACGTGGACGTTCACTATCCGGTCTCCGCAGAGGTCGATGAACCGGAGCACTTCGTCGCAGGACGCCATCATGGCGTGCCCCATATCGAGCGTGAACCAGAGCCAGGACTCCCGGTCAAGCACCTCGGCCGCATCCTCCGCCGTGTAGAGGAGGGCGTTGATCCGGGGTTCCAGGTTCTCGATCGCGATCTTCACCTTCGTCTCCGCCGCCGTCTCCCGGAGCCGTGCGACGTATTCCTCGAACCGCTGGTAGTCGTAGGCACTCGGCTGCCGTTTCGCCGTCCTCTTCCCGGGGTGGACCGTGACCACGGCGGCGCCCATCCGGTCGGCCATCCGGATGGCTTCAAGGGTATACTCGACCGATATCGCGGCGACCCGGGGGTTGATGGAGCAGGGGTTCAGGTCCAGCGTCGGAGCGTGGACGGTGATCGGCGCGAGTTCGGGGTGAGCGGCGATGCAGCCGGAGAGTTCGTTCTCGGGGCAGCCCCTGAGCCAGAAGTGCGGTGTCTCGACCCAGAATTCAAGGCTGGTAAGGCCGGATTCGACGATATAGTCGAAGATATGGTCGCACGGGTACTCGTGGAAGAACATCGTCGAGGCGGCAAAACGACCCATAACACTACTTGATATAAATCATGGGTCTAATAAATTGTGATGATGTCAGGCGGCCATGCCACCAGCCCGGTGCGGTTCGGCACCCCGGTGCTCGCGGTCTCGGAGGTCTCAGGACTCATACGCGGCCTCCTCGACGACGAGCGCCTGCACGGGATCTGGGTGCGGGGGGAGGTGACCAACTACAAGCGCCAGGCCTCCGGCCACCGCTACTTCTCGCTCTCGGAGGGGAATGGGCGGGATTCCGCCCTGATCAACTGCGCGATGTGGCGTTCCTACGCGGCGGAACTCGGGTTTGCACCAGGAGACGGGATGGATGTCCTTGCCTTCGGGACGGTGGAGGTCTACGAGCCGCAGGGGAGGTATCAGCTGATCGTCAGGGAGCTCCATCCGGCGGGCGCGGGGGAGCGCCACCTCATGGTCGAGCGCTGGAAGCAGGAACTCGACGCCGAGGGGCTCTTCGACCCGGGGCGGAGGCGCCCTCTTCCTCTCTACCCGAAACGGATCGGCGTGGTCACATCGCCGACGGGCGCGGCGCTCAAGGATATCCTCTCGATCATATCCCGGCGGTATCCGGCGGAGGTGATCCTCTCCCCGACGGCCGTCCAGGGCGAGGGGGCGCATACGGAGATCGCGGAGGCGGTCCGGCGGATCGACGGGCTTGCGGATGTGATCATCGTCGGGCGCGGCGGAGGGAGTTTCGAGGATCTCTTCGCCTTCAACCACCCCGACGTCGTGCGGGCGGTTGCGGCGTGCAGGACGCCGGTGATCAGCGCCGTCGGGCACGAGGTGGATACCGCCCTCTGCGATTTTGCCGCGGATCTCCGGGCGCCGACGCCGTCCGCGGCGGCCGAACGGGCGGTGCCGGAACGCCGGGAGATCCTCAGGGAGGTTGCCGGGTGCGAGGAGAGGATGCGCCTGCACCTCCTCCACCGCCTCTCCGTCGCGGCGGATGAGGTCGAGGATATCCGGGAGCGGATGCAGCCCCGGCGGCTCTCGCGCCGGATCAACGAGCGGATGCAGCGCCTCGCCGAGCACGAGGATCTCCTCAGGCGGGCGGCGGCGGCCCGGGTGCAGCAGGAGCGAGCCGCCCTTGCGGAGGTCCGCGCAAGCCTTCTCGGGCATAACCCGCTTGCGATCCTGGGACGGGGATACTGCATCGTCGAGGCGGGCGGCGAGGTCGTGAAGGATGCCGCGAGCCTCACGTCGGGCGAGCGCGTGACGATACGGATGGTGGACGGCCGGGCGAGCGCCGTCGTGGAGGAGATAACGTATGACAGAGACATTTGAAGAGAAACTGGAAGAACTGCGGGGAATCGTCCGAAAACTCGAGGACGGTGAGGCGAGCCTTGAGGAGAGCATCGCCATATACGAGCGGGGCGCGATCCTTGTCAAACAGTGCGAGGACCTCCTCGGCGCGGCCGAGATGAAACTCACGGAACTTGGCTGCGACCGGTGAAGCGGTAGAACCCCGGCGGGATGCCGATCTCGAATCGTGCGCCCGCTCCGGGCTTGCCGGTCTCCCGTATGGAGAGATCGGTGATGGAAAGAATCTCGCGGGCGAGGAAGAGCCCGAACCCGGTCTGCCGCCCGAACCCACGCTCGAAGATGCTCTCTTTTGAATCGTAAGGGATGCCGATGCCGTCGTCCTCGTAGATGACGTTGAGCCCGTGATCCGACTCTTCAGGGTAGATCTGTATCCAGGTGACCCGTTCACCGTGCCGGAGCGAGTTGTCGATGAGGTTTGCGCAGACCCTGACGATGAGTGGGTCGGCGTAGACCTCCAGATCGCCCGTCCGTACTTCGATTGCGACTTTCCCGGGGTCGAGTCCCGCCACCGCTTCGCAGACGATCCGCCGGATCTCCTGCCAGGCGGGGGCGGCGACGCCGATATCCCGGTACTCCGCGGTGAAGGCCATGTAGCGCTGGATGCCCCTGACAGCCTCCTCCTCTTTCTCGAAGTACTCCTGCAACCCGGGTTCGTCCGTCTCCTCCCGGGAGAGGGCGAGGTAGCCCGTGAGCACGTTGAGCAGGTTCAAGATGTCGTGCCGGGTCACGTCGGAGAGCAGGTTGAGCTTTCGGTTCGCAAGGAGAAGCGCCTCCCTGGCCATCCGTGCATCGGTGATGTCCCGGCCGACGGATTGGTACTCGATGAGGGTGCCTTCTCCGCCGAAGAACGCCGTGGTCGTCCATTGCTGCCACCGGACCCTGCCGTCCGGCATGATCACCCGGTGTTCGACCGCCGATACCGGGTGATCTGGGGTGAGGGAGGCGAGGCTCTCCTGGACACGTGCCTGGTCGTCGGCCGGGATGGTGAGGGCATATCGCCGCCCGATGAGATCCTTGCAGGGGATGCCGATGTAACGGCAGTAGGCATCGTTTGCAAACGTGATCGTGCCGTCGGGAAGACGGCGATAGATCAACTCGGTCTGGCTCTCTATGACCGCCCGGCACCGCTCCTCGCTCTCCCGGAGGGCGGACTCGGCTTTGCGCCGTTCCGTGATGTCGCGGATGTAGATGGATATGCCCGCACGGGTGGAGACAGCCCGCACCTCGAATGCGTGCACCTGTCCATGGAGGTGAAACCTGCACTCGCTCACGCCCGGCCTGCCGGTCTCCACGATCTCGTGGAAGAACTCGATGACCTCGTCGCTCCGGAGTTCCGGGAAGAGGTCGTAGATGCTCTTCCCGACCGCCTCCCCCACCGGGCAGCCCGAGAGGCGGGCGGCCGCCCGGTTCCAGGATATGATGCGGCCCTCCCGGTCAAGGGCGAGGAACGCGTCGCTGATGTTCTCGGTCAGTTCCCGGTAGCGTTCCTCGCTCTCCTGGAGGTTCTCCTCGATCTGCTTCTTCTTTGAGATGTCGCAAAATGTCCAGAGTAACTCCGTCGCACCGTTATCATGCCCGTACGTGGCCACGACGGCTGCGGATCCCGGAACGATGCCGCCGTCGGCGCGGACGATCCGGAACTCCTGCGCCGGCGGCTCTTCTTTCCGGTTGAGCGCTGCAATGGTTGAACGGAGTGCCGGGATCTCCTCCGGCAGAAGGTATGCATCGAGCGACGAGCCCTGCAGGCGGTCGGACGCGGCGCCGAACAGGAGGGATGCCGCC
>JBAYQF010000023.1:0-12088 GCA_041677325.1 Methanoculleus sp. | reverse complement strand
CCCCGGTCGTACCGGTTGAGATCGATGATCCCGTTCAGCCGCCCGTCGCGAACGCTCAGGTTTGCCGGGCGGTGATCGCCGTGAAGGAACGTCCTGCCGGCACCGTAAATGCAGGAGATCCTCTCCCGGATATATCAGGAGAGGCGCGCCCGGTCGATCCCCGGAAGGTGGAGACCCAGTGCGCCGAACGCGGCAGCCTTGCGGGCATATTTCGCACTGACTGCTTCTGACCAGTCCGGCAGATCCGCCGGTGCCGGCATCGCATGCAGCCTCTTCAGCTCTTTCCCGGCCTGCACCCCGAGCCGGTACTGGTCCTGCGTTGCGAGTCCGTCCAGTGCGGTCTCCCCGTCGGTTCCCTCCACGAAGTCCAGCAGCATGAAACAGAGGCTCCCGTCGTCGGAAGTCCCGAACGTATGTGCGCCGGGAACGAGCGAGGAGTAGTTCCGGAGCCGCCGGACGACCTCGAACTCCGCCTGCTTATACGGCAGGGCCCCGGTAGTGCGCCAGGCAGGGTAGTGCCCTACGAAACAACCGGTCATCTGAGATCCTATCCCGGTGCTCCCGCTTGCATGCAATCAGGGCACGGCTTTCCATAGGGGAGGAGCGCTGAAAGCGTGGGTGGGGTGGGGTTGATGAGGGGGGAGACGTTTGCGCGAGACAAGGGGGTCTTCCTCTCCTCGCGAGCCGCCACGTAAGGATATGCTTGAAAGAGTTGGTCGAACTCGAGGACAGGCCGGATCCGGCACCAACCTCGTCAAGGAAGAACGAAAACCGGAACTGGGTTTTATCGAAGCCTGATAATGAGAATTTTCAGTCGAATCAGCCGGGATTGATTATCAGTTATATGCTGGAGCACTACCGCGTGAAGAGTCTATGATGGTGACGCCGGTTTTCTGAATGAAATTGTACCAGCGAGAGGCGATAACGGTCTGCCTCCCGCCGTTTCATCGAGATCAACCTTATCGTATCCGGACCCTTGGTGCAACTCTCTCCCTTACCTGATTATACAGATCGATGCGCGCGGAGTGGCGAAGAGTGACCACCACAGAGTAGCTTTGCCTGAACTCCTCGTCATCTACCCATTTTCCCCGACACAAGACCTCAAGAACCAGGGGCTTTGTTACGTCAATCCCTGGTGCGCTCGTATAGACTCGTGTGCCCTTTTGGTGGATGCTTTTTGAGCGGAGAGTCGTTTTAGGGTACAGCTCTATTTCAGGAATCTTACCGCTATCCTCGTCCCCTTCCGGCTCTTCGTCATTCGCCGACTCTGAGAACACATCCTCGGAAGAGCGATCGGCGATAACCTCGATATCCGTGTTCTTATACAAAGAAAATTCCATCCGTGTCCCCATATACTCCATGCGCGTTCTCCTGACAGGCGGGTTGTATACGAGCGTTACAGAGATCTCGCGCTCCCCTTGCATATCGACGAACGTATCGGGGAGGTAAAAGTAGTAATAATGAACACCCCTGACTTTTATCGTATTTTCTGCAAAAAGGAGCACATTATTCAAATAGGAATCTTCAGCATAAGCAAGGTCTGGTTGACCAAAGCCATAGATGTTGTAGATCGGTTCAGCTTCTTTTGTCGAAACCCCATGCACATTAATGTCCAGAAATTCCGGCCGATCACGGGGGATACGGGCAGAAGCGAGTAAGAACGCCTTGATCGTGTTTGAGGTATAGCCGGGATATCTCTTGCACAACCGGGCCAGGTAGTTGGCGACTTTCGGAGCAGAAAGGCTGGTCCCACATTCCGTAGTGAGCAGACTACTCTCTTCCATCCACCGTGGGTTCACCACAAAGATACCTGTCTGTGCATCCTCCATGTGATAAGGAGTTTGTACGTTATACGGTCGCATTCCACCTGCTTCAACAAGTTCTGGTTTGATCATCCCGTTCAAACCGGGTCCTGCCCGGGTGAACGGAGATGGATAACCCCGGTGCGGAACAAGAATCGCCTCAGCCTTATCTGAGACGTAATCCTGTGTTATAGACCCAACGGTCAGGGCGTATACAGACGATGCTGGATCTACAATCCTGCACCTCTCGCTGTCTTCGTAGAGATAATGAGGGTATTTGTCCGGGAAATCCATCTCGTCGTTATTCCCGGTTGCAATAACGAACATAAGACCGTGCTCATGAGCCAGCTCGTCGATAAATGATGCCAGCATCGATTGCTGCTTTCCCCCGGATATACACAATGCGGGATCGCCAAACGAGATGTTCACTACACGCACGTTATCGTATCGTCCTGTGAATGACCGGAGTGCCTGGAGGATTTGATTTTCGAGAAGGTGCTCCTCGCCATAGCTTGCAACTATAACGCCAGTCTCCGGGTCTTTTACCCCATGCATCACCTTCGCTGACAGTATCCACACAGGCGGGTGAAAACACCTCATGTCAGCGCATTCTTTGATGTCACCATACAGCGCGACACCTGCAACCATGGTGCCATGACCCACGTCATCTGTCCCGCCATATTCTGGAAACAGACTTATTGCATCTCCAACACCGTTTTTGAGGAGAGGATGGCCCGATAGTATGCCGCTGTCAAGGACAACGATCGCCGGATCTCCCGGGTCGGGAGGAGAGCCGGTATCGACCTCACTCAACGATACGCGGAGTTCGCCCGGACGAAAGTAGGCGGGCCGGGGAGGTCGATCAACACAACTCACCTCGGGGAAGGACAGTAACTCATTTAACATTCCCTTGTCTATCTTCACCCGCATGAGGCAGAAGCTTTGTGTGATGATCTGATCGGTGACCTCACCGCCTTTTTCATTGAGTAACTTCTCAATTCCCTTGAGAGCATCCTTTAGCCGGGGTGTCTCCATTCTCCAGAGTTCGACATCGAGATAAGCAATCTCGCCATCAACCAGCGGCCTCTCGGCCAATCTCTCGCCTATCTTATCCTCTAGGGGAATCGGTTCAAACGACTCTACAACGTTAAAAAAAGTCTTGTTCTTAGATTTTTGACCATACCGAGTAAGTTTCTCAGTTATTTTTCCCAGATCTCCCTTCTCCGCCAGAGACACCCTGTAACGGAGACCCCCCTCCTTTGCAGGAGATGGGGAGATGTACTGGATATCGCAACGATTCAGGAACTCGCTCAATTCCTCCTCACCGATCTCAGATCGGAGCTCAATTCTAAATATCAGGTTAGGATCAAAATACTCTGAGAACTGTGCCTTTCTCTTTTGATGCTCACTCTGCATCTCATTTAAATTATAAACCTGAACTTCAGCAAAATCCTTTTTCTCCTCACGATCGGGCCGGGGAGATCCCCCTCCTCTCCCTCTCGCCAGCGTACGCTCCCCCTCATGTAACGGTAATCGAAGATGTTCTGGCATGAACTATACCTTCTCTTGAACTGAAACAATTTCCTTCTGCCTTAGTATTGCTTCTTCAATGTCCTCCTTTGAAACTCTTTTCCTTTTACTCAGCAGTGCTTTTTTCATCGCTCGGATGGCAACCTGTTCAATATCAGCGCCCGAGAAACCCTTGCTGTTGTCTGCAAGTATATCAAACTCTACTCCAGGATCGATAGGAATTACACTCAGTTTCTTCTCGTATAAGCGCGCCCTTAGCTGTTTGTCCGGCAATTCAAACTGGATAATGTCATCGAACCGTCTCCAGATCCCCCTGTCCAATAACTGAGGATGATTTGTAGCGGCAATGAGTACGCTGTCGCCCTGGTAATCTTCAAGCATTAGCATGAAGTTGTTGACTACACGCTTGATCTCGCCATGCTCACTGGGGTCGTCGCGTTTTTTGCCAATAATATCGAACTCATCGAAAAGTACAACCCACCTTCCCTTATCGATATAATCAAAGATTTTTCTTATGTTGGCGGCGGTCTCACCCAGGAATGAAGAAACAACCGATTCAAACTTTACAACTACCAACGGATAGCCGATGGCCGAGCATAAAACCTTTGCACATAATGTTTTTCCCGTTCCTGGAGGCCCATAAAATAGCAGTTTACTTCTGGGTTTTAACCCATAGTTGGATAATAAATCTCGATTCTTGATCTCAAGCGGGATCTCCCGAAGCCTCTCTTCTAACTCAGTGGGGACGATCAGATCCGACCAATCGCTAAATGGCCGCCTGACTTCCAATAACTGGAATCCTTTTTCATTATCCCGCGGAATGGGCAACGTGCGATATGGGAGGGTAGTTTGGTGTACCGACTGATTATTGATAATTGTCCTTAGTTTCGCCGCTACGAGGTGGTGGTTCAATTGTTCTTCATGCTCAATTATGCTCTGAGCTGCTTGATGAAATAACACCTCATTTTTCGTAACAAAGGCCTGAAACAGCGTTTCAATATCGTCAGAGTTCATTTCGTCTCGACCTGATCCGGCTATCTAAGCGGGTGAACCGAACATTCTCTTCTATTAAATGATGTGAATGGGTTTAATAATTATATATCTATCTTAATGCGAAGAGGACCGGCCGTGCTCACTTGCACTGCGACCCGGTGGTGTGCAACTCCTAACGTATGAACTCCCATTGTAATGGATGCTCGTACAACGACTTCAACGGATGGCAACGTCGGGATAAGATTCCCCACTTGCATCGGTGTAAGATTCCCCGATTTCATCGGAACAGCATTCCGACGCGAGTGGGAGAAAGTAGACCGCCGTTGACAACACCGCCGGACGACCTCGAACTCCGCCTGCTTATACGGCAGGGCGCCCGGGCCGGAGAGTGAGGCGATCTTGAGCAGGTATCGCTTCGTATCGTTACAGGAGAGGAGATATTTTCGTTCAAACGAGGATCCCTTTCGGGATGCTCCGGGCGGCGACATACCCCGTGAACACCCTGACCTGCACTTCTATCCTCTCAAACGCTTCTCGCTCATCCATATCCGATCCAGAATGTTTCATATTCTCATGGAAAGGCTCTGGACACCACAATATGTTTAAAAAAAGTTATTGTTTCCTTCTCAACAGGACCGCCGCGCCCAGCCCTGCAAGCAGCCCGGCCACCGGAGCCGAAGCCTGCTGTACCGGCTCATCACCCGTGTAGATCGTCATCCCGCCCCGAGGGGCGGATCCGGCATACTCGAACGCACCGTAGCCCTCGCCGAAGAGGAGCGTCGCACCTTCGGGCTGGGCCAGATACGCTCCCCCGGAGAGCCCGAGAGTCCGGCCGGCCGGGATCTCGAACGTCCCGCCGGGGAGCAGCATTGCGTTCTGCATGAGGATCGCGTCCTCACGGAGGGTGTAGTTCCCCCCAGCGGATGCGAACACCACCGCGTTTCCGCCGGAGATCGTCGTGACATCTTCGTTGTACACATAATTGTCCGTTTTGCCGCTCTCGTCCTCGCGAATGAAGACGACGGCATCGCCGGAGACCTTCACGGTCCCGAACTTGGAGTCGATGCCGTAGTTTCTGGCCGCGCCCCCGCTTGAGTTTATCACAACCAATCCGCCCGAGATAATAACGCCGTCGTCCGCGCTGTCAGCCTCCACATTGCCGCCGTCGAGACCGAAGGTGTTGCTGCCGCCGCGCTGGTAGGCGGTTACGAGGCCGCCGGAGATATTGATGAACCGTAAGGCGTAGATCCCTTTGTTCTTGTGGGCTGCGGTCTCGACGGTCGTGAAGACCGATCCCCCGGAGATCGTGACGTTGCCCGACGCTGCATGGATGCCGAAGGCGTTGCTGTCGCCGCTGTCGTTCTTGCCGCGGACGGTGATATCGACGTTTCCGCTCTCAATCGTGATGGAGGGAGCCTTGATCCCGTAGAGGAACTCCTCATCGCTGTCCACGACGATGGTGAGCGTTCTCTCCGTCGGGCTTCGGATCGTCACCGGCGCCGCAGATTCGATACCGACATTGCTGCTGCTGGAGATGGTAACGTCATCCTCGATCTCGATGATGAATTCACCCTTGCCATCGTAGCGGATGCCGTTCTTGAACTCTTCGATGGAGACGGCGTTGAGGACATACTCCGTTGCGGACACGGTGGATGTGGCGAGGAAACTGCACAGGAAGGTGACCATCATCATCCTGCGGAGCGTTGGTGCAAAATAACAGCGTCGTTTCTCTTTTTCCATGACACTATGGTATGGGTTTTCGATTACATTAATCTATATGTTATTCATTAACAAAACGATTTTATTAAATATTTATAGTTAACATACGATCGGTAGCAGCGTACCAAAAACCCTGTGATCGCGTACCGTGCGTACGGTCGGGATGGCGGTGTAAAAATCCCCATCATCCGTCTCCTCGACCCGGCGGCGGTACAGGAAGCGTTCCAGCGAGGCCGGAGCCGATTCGGTGAAAAAGCATATCGGAACGGTTACAGATGCACGGGGTGTCTCCCAACAGATGGAGGCCGTTTACAGACGGGAGGCGGTTGTTTGAGGCGCCCGGACACGACTACAAATGAATATCTTGAACTGAAAGGCTGAATTCGATGGATGATGCTGTTCGCGCGGTGACCATGGAGAATGTCAAAAGGTTGTGGAGTAGTATGAGAAGAATATCGCCGCCCGGCAGGCAGGCCGATAAAATGATGCATGTACCGCGGCGCGGTGCAGATAACTGTAGTGCTATGCGCGCCCGAACCCCTGTCCTCCTCCTGATCGCCCTCCTTCTCGCCACGTGCAGCGGGTGCATCGCCCTTGAGAAGGACGGCGATCCCGGGACCGTCGAGTTGCCGTGGTCGGGTGTATATCAGCCGCCCCGGGGCGAAACAACCTCTACCCCTTCCACGACGGGGAACCTGAACGCAGTTATCCCGGTTGACCCGGTGCCGGTGCAGCCCGGCGAGCACCTCCCGGATCCGAACACGGCCAACGTCACACCCATTCCGCTGACCCGGATAGACGCCAAAAAGCCGGTTGTCGAGACGACGAAGGTCTTTGAGAATAATTACACGCTCTACCATTCCGCCCGGGGGCTGCAGGTGGATGTCGTCGACGTGCCGTTCATCATCACCTTCTCCGTGACCCCAAAACACCCCGAACCGGACTCGCACTCCCGGCTCGTCGTCACCGTCCGCGACCCGGAGACCCTCAAACTCATCGCCGACGAGGGTTACCACGGAATATACGGGAGCGACCCGGAGAAGTCAATCACGCTCTACCAGGCGGGACGCTATATCGTGACCCTGGATGGCCGGTTCGTCGATGTGACGCTGACGATGGGCACCGAGAAGCTGAACGTCCCCGGATAGCCCGGGTCCCTCCCTTTTTCCCTCCTTCCGACAGGGCGGCGCCATGAGGTGGATCAGTGTTTCGCTAAAGTTCCTGAGGAACCGCCAGGAGGTCAAACCGCCAACCTCATTTCGCGGTTTCACGAGAGATTCTGCCGACACCAGCACCGATTCATCGTGCCCCCTAATTTTAGGAATTTTGATACGCAGGAGCGCATCAGTCACTTCCGATTGATCGCACTCCGGGGCACGGCTTTCCATTGGCTATCGCCACCACCGCCCCCGCCCCCGGGGCGGGGGCTACATAGTTCGTCATGGGATGGATATTGACGGCGCTTTCAACGATCCCGGTTGGCTGTGCGCCTTCATCGTGCGGAGACGACGACCGTGACCTGGCGTAGCATCACATCGGGCGCGTCCCCGTTGAAGGTGAGCGTCACCTGGTCCCAATCAACGTCATCGAGGACGGGGTCTTCGATGTTGTTGTAGTCGTCGGCTATCTTATTCAACCTCTCGTTGCACTTCTGCCATAGTGACGTGTTCAGCGGAACCGGGAGGTTCTTGTTGAACGCGATCTCGATGCTGTTCGGGCTGACGATCATCTCCTCTTCCACCGACACGTCCAGAGAGAGCGTCGCCACACCGCTCCCGCTCGTGAAGTAGTGCTCCCCGGGCTCGAACGTCACGAGCGTTATCATGATGTCGGTGCAGATGTCCTCTGTGCCCTCGTGCTCGATCTCGATGAGTGACTTAGCGAAACTCGATTCTTCCGCCAACATCTTGCTGACTTCGTCCATATCCGCATACTCGAGCGGCGTCTGGATCCCTCCCGCCCCGGTGACGTTGGTATAGCCGTACTGCCAGGCATACCCCTGGTTGCGCCAGAAGTTTCCGTTCGGGGTGTAGGAGAAGTTCATCAGGTTGCAGTCGTAGGTCATCTCGTTCAGGGTCACACTGGCGAGCGTCTCCTCCCCGCCCACCCGGAGCGTCCCCCCCGACCTGACTGGATCGAGGATCATATCGCCCCCGCCGAGGGGGATGCGTTTCGAGAGGTGCATATCCTGCTTGAGCGCCGCGGCGGTGGTCATGTCCGACCCGAACGCGAGGAACGACTCCTCGACCACCTGCAGGTGCTCCACCTCCGCCTGCTGTTTGAGCGAGGGGATGACGACGGCATTATAGGTGGAGAGGAACATCACCAGGACGGCGAGGAGGAGCATCGCCGCGACGACCGGCGCAACGGCGCGATCGTCCATTCACCCCACCTCCCCGGAAAAGATGACCACGCGCGGCGTGACGAGGCGGACCGTCTCGTCGCCGATGACCTCGCAGGTCACGGTGATGCTGCTCCCTATATCGAAGACCTGCTTCTTCGGCGAGAGGGTGAAGTGTTCTTCGGCATCGAACAATTCATCAGAAGGAGGGTTGCGGTATTTCCGGAGAGGGCTGCTGCCACTTGAGACGATGACCTCGAGGTCTTTCGCCTGGACCCAGTCGCCGCCCTTATGGTAGAGCGTGATGGTATTATCTGTCTGGTCCATCATGACGTTCACCGTCGGCGCCCGCTCGGTGGGGAGGAGGTTCCCGAGCGATACGGCGAAGACGGCGACGAGGAGGAGCACGAGGGAGATCATGATCATCTCCCCGACGATCTCGGATACTGCATCATCGTTCATAGAGCGCCTCCGATGAAGACGACAAAGACCACGATCGTCGCGATGAGGAAGACGATACTGTGCTTGAACCCGGAGTAGATGCTGTTTGCGCTGAGTTGCCCGGCCATGATGCCCGAGAACGCCCCGAGGACGATGGCGACGTGGAACATGTCGGTCGTGTTCCCTGCGACGTCCAGGGCGACGTTAAACGCCGTGAAACTCGACACGAACTGGGTGTTGAGTTCGAGGGCGGTGTAGAGATAGACGCCGAAAGAGAGGTAGACGACGGCGATGTATGTGAACGCCGAGTTGAACCGCTCCCGTTTCATCTTGAGGTAGTGTTCGAAGTCGCTGATGGCGACCATGAGCGTCTCCCTGAGGTGATCGGTGATCTCGCTTGCCTTCACCACGAGCGATATCGCGCGTTTCACCGAGACAAGCCCGATCCGCTCTTCCATCCGGACGAGGGCGTTGCCGATACTGACGCCCCGCCGGATCTCCTCAGAGGTTACCTGCAGCTCCGAACTCAGGAGCCCGAGTTTCGTGTTCGCGATCCGGTGGATCGCCGCCTGAAGCGTCATCCCGATATCCTTCATATCGGCGAGCTCCCTCAGGAATTCCGGCATCTGGCGCTCGACGTTGTTGACATACCACCGCCTCCCCTCATAAGCGATCATCACGGGGAAGAGGGAGACGCAGATGATGATGCAGATGCCGACCTCCAGGGTGTACATAGGGAACCATGCATCGAAGTAGCCGAGCAGGAGAAGGACGGTGGTGCTGCCGCCGCAGAGCATCGCGAGGATAAGACTCCAGTCGTAGTTCGAGATATAGCGGCGGAACGGATGTTTCAACGCCTTCATCATCCCGAAGGCGCGGTTCCGGGCCTTTAAGGCCTTGATCAGCCGCGGGTCGACCTCTCCTCCCGGGTAGGGGACGTCGGGGCGATCGCGATCCCCGCGCTCCTGCCGGCTGATCTGGAGGTTTTCTGCGGGGAGGAGGGTATACAGGATTCCTATCATCGCCAGTGCCCCGGCAGGGATGCCGAGGGTGATCAGCGGCATCCAGGCCGCAAGATCACTCTGGCCGGCAAGGCTCTGCGAGAGGATCATGATCATGATGACGATCGGGCCCGCCACGAACGCCGTGACGTAGACCTCGGCCATGATCTCGACGGTCTGGAGCGCCATCTCCTGCTCGCGCTCCGCGACCTCCCGAAAGAACCCGGAACGCGCCCCGAGAAACGCGGTGATGTCCCCTCCGCTGTCGGAGAGGAGTGCGAGGTCGTTGAAGAAGTCGGCGAGGTTCGACGACGGCGTGATGCGCTGGACGTTCTTCATCGCCGTGTGCAGGTCTTCGCCGAAGAGTTCCACGTCGCGCACGATCATGCCGAACTCCTTTGAGACCTCCCCGAAGAGATCCATCTCTTCGTAAACCTTCCGGACGACCTCGTAGAGGGTCATGGTGGTGGAGAGGGCCTCCATGTAGGTGATGGCATAGGGGAGATCGAGATCGATCTTCGTCTTTCTCCCCTCTGCGACGAGGAAGGGGTAGCCGTAGAGGGCACCGGAGACACCGACCGTCAGGACGAGGAAGAGGACGATCTTCGTGATCGCGTCGGGAACGACGGAAAAGAGGAGGATCCGATATCCCGCGTGAGTGAGATAGGCGATGATCGCGAGGTATACGGCCGCCGTACCGGCGGTGGCAAAGAGGATCTGGCGCAGGTAGGCGGGATACGGGATGGGGATGTGTGCTATCCGGAGCGCCCTCCGGAGCTGGCCGCCGTCCCGAAGGTCACTCAGGATCTGCATCGCCCGCTCCTCCAAACGCGGCTATCCGGCGGATCAGTTCATCCACATCGATGCCCCCGTCCGCATGTATCCGTGCGAGGAACTCCGCACGGCGCGCACGCTCCCCCTCCAGTTCGTCGGCCGCCCACCCGCGCCTCCTGGCGATATCGGCAAGGACATGCGAACCGCTGCTCTCCCGGCAGAACCGGTCGGCGAGGGGGTCCCAGCGGTAGAGGCAGTCGTGGACGATCTCCCTCCCTCGATCGACCCGGATCTCGTGGAGCGAGTCGCACCGCCTGGCCGTTCCGTCGTTCAGGTAATGGAGGGACTGGATGACCATCAGGTCCAGCGCCCCGAGCATCGCGGTCGGCACGTTGATCGGATCACTGACCAGGCGGTTGATCGCCTCGTCGATGCTCCCGGCGTGGAGGGTCGAGAACGTCGTATGTCCGGTGTTCATCGCCTGGAAGAGGGTTTGGGCCTCGCGGCCTCTGACCTCCCCAACGATGATGAACTCGGGGCGCTGGCGGAGCGCCGCTTTCAGGAGGGCGAACATATCGACGTCTCCTTTTGAACCCCTGACGTTGATCTCGCGGGTCTGTGTCGGCAGCCAGTTCTCGTGCGGGAGCTGGATCTCGCGGGTATCCTCGATGGAGACGATCTTTGAGTGGTGCGGTATGAAGAACGAGATCGCGTTCATCGTCGAGGTCTTGCCGCTCGCCGTCCCACCGACGACGATCAGGCTCTTGCGGTTCTCGACGGCAAGCCAGATGTACGCAAGCACCTCAGGGTTGTAAGTCCCGTACTCGATGAGCGAG
The DNA here is from genome assembly GCA_041677325.1 of Methanoculleus sp. GTDB lineage: Archaea > Halobacteriota > Methanomicrobia > Methanomicrobiales > Methanoculleaceae > Methanoculleus. Next base: position 651 of record JBAYQF010000023.1, on the reverse strand, counting down.
ACGGGCGTCATCGGGTCTTTGCGGAATTTCCGGACGGTGAACGAGCTCCCTCTGGTGGAGACGATGTCGGAGAACGTCAGCTGGATACGGGAGCCGTCGGGGAGCGCCGCATCGACGAGCGGCGTCGTGAGCGAGATCTGCCGATCCGCCTTCTGGGCGATCTTGAGGACGAATCGGTTCAGTTCGTCCCCCATAAACGTGATGTTCGTCGGCATGCTCTCGTAGAGCCGGTGATAGACATAGACCGGGGTGCCGACGCCGTTGCAGCTGATATCCTCGAGGTAGTCGTCGTGCATCAGGGGGTCGATCCTGCCGAACCCCTGGAAGTTGCGCTTTAAGTAGTAGTAGAGAACGCCGATCCGGTCTCTGGTCAGCCTCGGTGCGAATTGCCGCAGGATCGGCACCACGTCGTCGTACGGGAGGTTGATCTCGCTCTTCTCTCGGGGTGAGTCGAAGAGGAATACATCGCGTATGTAGTCATGAGCTTCGTTGAGGAGGATGTACTCCGAGGGTTCCAGTGTGGGTTCGAAGACTTCGTACTTCAGACTTGAGTTTTTATCCCTGGTGATGACGGCATACGCAAGTCCTGGGCTCAGCCAGTAGGTATTGATCGCGCCGTTCCCACTGGTGGGGAGGATCGGGGGCTCGGGG
>JBAYQF010000022.1:0-12206 GCA_041677325.1 Methanoculleus sp. | reverse complement strand
GGTTCGGGGGTGAGGGCCCTGAGACGGTCCTCTCACGATGCCCTATTTTTGGATATCTGTCCTGAATTTCGGACGGTCTCCGGCAGCAGGGTTCCGGTCGTCGGGATGGCTGCCTCCATCATCCGGCGCGGCTCACGTTTCCAGACCATTGCGGTCGTTTCAGGATGAATTTTCACCCGCTGGACCTGATGTGTAGATGATTGTGAGAGAGATCGTTTATAGGAGAACGTAGATGTCTCCACTATGGGTTCCGATGTAAACCGGTTCATATCTCCGGAGGAGTCGTTTATGGAAGAGATCAGATCCTATCGACCCGTACTCTATCGACTCTTGAGAGCCCTATCGGTGCCGGTCACCGTCCTGGCCTTTTTCCCCCTGTTGGTGATCGTTTTTCTGGTACCGATCGCGATTGTGCCGGACCCGCGAGCTTTAATCGGGGTTGGTTATGCCGCGGCGTTGACCCTGTCGTTTGTCTATTTCGGTCTGAAACTACGAAAGGTGGGTGAGTGAGCGTACCCGCGGTGGATGTGAGATGGTTATTCCGGGACATCGAATGTATCCTGCTCCGTATTCATCCTCCGGATGGGGCGGTTCTCGCTCGTCTTGACCGTCTTTCCGAGGTGGCCGAACCCGCAGGTGAACGGGGGTGAAAGAAGCATGCGGCGAAAGATATCGATAGATACGATTTTAACGGGAATTTTTGTTGTTATGCTCTTTCTCCTCTTCTCCTACGGTACGCTCAAGGAACTCCACCCGGCGCTCGACCGTCTCTTCATGGTCTTTGGCCAGGCTGTAGGCCTCGTTTTCCTGGTGCTCATTGTATTCTGCATCATCGGTCTGGCGTTCCTCATCATCCGGCGCCTATACGGTTTTGGGTGTGGTGGAAAATGATGGCTATTCGAGAGATCCCTTGAACGTAGAAGCAGGAAATTCAGGATAAATATGGATTACGTGCCCGGAACTCAGGCATAGCCGGTTAAGTGTGGATTAGAAAAAACAACACTTTTATCATCGTCGAGCTTATGAAACGTCATGGCGCGACGGTCGCTGACTATCAGGCTCTCTCTGGTTGCCTTCTCCCTCCTGATGCTCTCGGCTGCCGTGTGTGCCACCCCTATTCAGCCTGTTTACGGTGCATATCCGGAAAAGCTGCCTTCCGATCCGACTCCATTGTACTTCTGGAACGAACCCCTGAGCATCCTCATCCTCGAATTTGTATGCGTATCCGCCCCGATGCTTTTCATCCCGGTGCAACTCCTCCTCTCGCTCTCCGTGTGGCTGTGGCTCGGCCAGAAAAGGTTGATGTGCCGGAACGTCCTTGAAAACGAGGTGCGAAATGCAGTGTATACGTGCATTCGGCAGAACCCGGGGGTTCATGTGGATTCTCTCTCCCGGATGCTAGGGATGAACATCGGAACACTCCGGTATCATGTGGGGGTGCTGTGCCGGGTGGGAAAGGTCGTTGCCGAGCAGAACTCCCGGCGAATGAGCTATTATGCCAATACAGGAAGCCTTACCGATCTGGAAAAGAAGGTTGCCGGGTTTCTTGATGAGCATCCGAAGAGCCGGATACTAAGCCTTGTTCTGCAACACCCGGGAATTACGAGAAAAGATATCGCGTCCCGGCTCATCATGTCGGGCCCGAACGTCACCTGGCATATGAGCTCGTTAACCCGAGAAGGCGTTGTCAAAAGTGAGAAGGATGGACGGAATATGCGATACTACCTTTGCCCGGATGTGGGGGCGTGTATAGCGGCACACAAACCATGGCTTCTCGTGAGCGCCGGGAAGGATGTTTCAGATACCGGGGCCTGATGTCGACCTGAAATTCTGATTTCGTCCTGCGGGCGTGTCATATATGCATCTGCGATCAGGCAACGTCTCCGTATCAAGCATAGACGACGGTCTCGGCAAGGACAATATCCTGCTTGGTAAAGAGGATGAGACGATCCGGTACGCCCTCCGCGGCCGACCTCCCTTTCGGCTGCGGAATCTCCGGGACGATCTCGATCGTGTACCAGCAAGCGCCGTCCGGGAACATCACTTCCTTCAGGGGGCGGAACGAACCACCCGAGAGGACGTAAAGGTCGCCGTGGGTTTCATTGTATTCCCTCTCGATCTCGTGTTTGAACGTTTGAAATGTTATATTACATTCTCCCCGGGTGAGGTCGGCAAAATCGATCAGGGTCGCTTCACGGAAGACGGCGAGAGGGTGCGCTCCTTGCAGGGGGAACTCGAGTACCTGGTCTTTGTAGAGGACGTTGCCGCTCGGATAGGCGTACACCTCATAAAAATGCTGCTCTCCATCCACGTCCCCGGTATAGTATACCTGAGTGCACTGCACCACCCCGCCCTTATCGATAAACTGGTTCAATTGAATGAGTACGGCCGACTCGTTCGCAAAACCCTGTTCATGCACCAGTGCGTCCCAGAGGCGCACGAGATCGGGCTGACGCTCCCCGGGGTCGATCTTTATTTCCCCCGTGGCAATCTCGGGCGCCTCAGGCGTGTAGAAGTAGTGCACGAAGACGAGGGAGATGAGGATTACCCAGACGATGAGCGGGATCTTTTTCACTATCGGACCTCCGGATCAGGACGCGTAGTCTCGATAGATGATGGTACCGCCGTCACGGGTGATAGGACTTGCGTAACTGTTTTGCAGATTGATCTGGCCACAAAAATCCTCTGTTCCAGAAGATTGGGAAGATTCGCACGGGCGTGACCATCAGGGTGCCGCACGACATACATCGTCAAACGGATCTTTCTTTCATCTATTTTTCAGTAACATTCCCCGGATGCGTAAAGAGATGTGACAGAAAAGGTATATGTCCGAACGTTCAGATCGTCATACATGGAGCGCAAATACCTCGCCCCGTTGCTGGCTGTCGGCATCGCGGGCGGCCTGTATGCAGTCATCACCTACCAGTGGATCCTGGGATTCATCATCGTCGCACTGGTGGCGCTGGTCCTGGTCGCGAGCGACGTTGCAGGGCGGAACAGCGGGGTATAACCGACGGCGCGGTAGGGGTATCCTTTCGCATGGCTCCCGCCTTCGGGTCTCGGGTGTTGCTCAGAACCGTCAAAGGGTGCTTGATGCGTAGATACGCGCCGCAGAAAAGGTCGCAGTTGAGCGTTGATTTCTCACCCGTAGGTACCGATACCCGGGCATGCACGGCCCATCCCCGGGTTCGACGTCCAAAACCGAGGTCTGCATGAAGGTTGACTTTACTTTCAAAGCGTTCGCTGCCATTTTCAGCGTGATCGTTGTCCTGTTCCTCCTTTCCGCGTTCACCGAGACCGTTCTGCCGGGCAACTCCTACACGATCGAGATCACCGGTCTACCCGATCTCGCTGCAAACGGCACCGCCATGGTCATGGTCCCGATCCCGGCGAACGTAACGGGCGAACCGGTGATCCCGGAGGGGGCGTTCTCCGGTGCCCGGGTCGCCGGGTGGCAGGCGGCGGTTCGGGAGACACGGTATGGGAAGATGCTCGCGTTCACGGCGACGGAAGGGTACGCGCCCGATATTTCAATATCGTTTGATGTGCTGCAGACTGAAGACGAATCGCAGCGATTGCCCCGGTACCAGCGGCCCATCAACCTGACCGCATGGGAGATGAAGAGAGAGCCGCGGCTGCTCATGCCCGCGCTCGCGACACCCGATAACGTGAGCACTGCTGAGTTCATCCGGGTTTCAAACGGTACCTACACCACGGTCGTATTCTTTGATGGCTTCGCCCCGCTGGAAGATGCAGCAGGGATCACGTTCCGCCTCGAGTACCGGGGGGTGGGGGGCACGAAACGTTTGATGAGCGAAAATACCTGGACGACAACGGTGAATACGGCTGTTCAAGGCACGGAATCGGGTTTTGTTCCGGTACCGGCTGAATACCGGGTTATCGCAGGGGGTATCGGGTTCAGATGATGTTCGATCTCATCGTCAGGGGGGAACCCCGGCGATGATACTTGCTCTTCCTGCTTTAATCTCTTCTACAGCAGCACCGTCGCGATCAGCGGGATCGTGATGAGCGATCCTATCGTCGAGACGAAGACGATCTGCGACGCAAGTTTTGAGTCCGCACCGTACTGCTCCGCGAATATGACGGTGTTTGCGGCGGCGGGCATCGCGGCCATCGTGATCATGATCCCGTTGATGAAGGGATCGGGAAAGATCGGAGCGAGGAGGTAACAGTAGGCCGCCGGGACGGCGAGGAGGAGGATGGCGCTCGCGACCCAGATCCGCCAGTTTCCGACCATCTCCCGGGCGGGAAACGTCGCGAGCATCGCCCCGACGATGATCATGGCTAGAGGCGTCGTCACGCCGCCGAGGAGATCGATCGAGTCGATGAAAGGCGATGGGATCTCGACCGATCCGAGGAAGAGGGCGAACCCGATGATGGAGGCCGCAATACCGGGGTTTATGAGCAGCCGCGGGTCGAACCCCTTCCCCCGCCCCTCGGTCAGCATCGCTATACCGACCGAGAAGACCAGGATGTTGAAGACGAGGTTGAATATCGCGACGTAGAAGAGCGCCTCCTCCCCGAAGAGCGTCAGGGCGACCGGGAACCCCATGAACCCCACGTTCCCGAAGACGATCGCGAACTGGAGGACCCCTTCCTCTGCGGGCGGGACCCGCATGGCCTTCGAGACGGCCCAGGCAAGGGCGAACGAGAGGGCGAAGAAGACCCCGGTTGCAAGGAGGAGGGTCTCGGCGCCGATGAGGCGTTCGGGGGTGAAAGGGACCTGCATCGAGGCGACGATCAGCGCCGGGATGGTGATGTTGACGAGGAGCCCCGAGAGCCCCCGTGTGGCCTGGGGATCGACGATCTTTGTCGCGACGGCGGCGTAGCCTGCGGCGATGAGGAGGACCAGGATGAAGATCTGGTCCGCGACTATCAGGAAATCCATGACCGCATCGCTCATAGGGGCACCGCTCCGTCCGGTTCATGAGGGTGTGCGCCGGTACCCCTTTACGGTTCTGCTCGGGAGGTGAGAGAGCCTGCTCGTAACCCCCCGTATCCCACCCGCCTAAATCGGAGCAGCACTACAGCAGCACCGCCGCGACGAGCGGTATCGTAACGAGCGATCCGATCGTCGAGACGAAGACGATCTGCGACGCAAGCCGGGCATCGGCACCACATTGCTCCGCAAAGGCGGTGGTGCCTGCAGCGGCGGGCATCGCGGCCATCGTGATCATGACGCCGTTGATGAGCGGATCGGAGAAGATTGCCGAGAAGAGGCCGCAGTAGATCGCCGGAATGGCGAGGAGGATGACGGCGCTCGCGGCCCAGACCCGCCAGTCCCCGGCCATCTCCCGGGCGGGGAGCGTCGCGAGCATCGCCCCGACGACGATCATGGCTATGGGTGTCGTCACGCTGCCGAGGAGGCCGATCGCGTCGATGAAAGGGCTCGGGATCTCGGCCGATCCGAGGAAGAGGAGGAATCCTACGGCGGAAGCCGCAATCCCGGGATTTACAAGCAATCGCGGGTCAAATCCCCCTTCGCGCCCTCCGGTGAGCATCGCGATCCCGACCGAGAAGAGGAGGATATTGAAGACGAAGTTGAAGATCGCGACGTAGAAGAGCGATTCCTCCCCGAAGAGCGTCAGGGCGACCGGGAACCCCATGAAGGTCACACTTCCGAAGACGATCGCGAACTCAAAGACTCCTCTCTTTTGGGGCGCTATCGATACCGCCCTTGATGTGATCCGGGCGACGACGAACGAGAGGGCAAAGAAGGCCCCGGTCGCGGTGAGGAGGGTTTCGCTGCCGGCGAGGCGCTCGGGAGTGAACGGGACCTGCATGGCGGCGACGATCAGCGCCGGGATGGTGACGTTGAAGAGGAGCCCGGAGAGCCCCCGGGTGGCCCGGGGATCCATGACCTTTGTGGAAACGGCGATGTACCCGGCGACGATCAGGATGACCAGAATGAGGATCTGATCCGCGACGACCAGAAAATCCATGACCGTGCTGTTCATGAGCGGCTTCCCTCCCGATACAGCAGTGTAGGTTCCGGTAGCCCTTTACGGTTCTGTATCCGGCCCGGGCATGGGGATTGCAGCGGAGCCCATCAATAGTGTGATAGTATGATCGAATGGCCTACCCGGGCATCGGTGATGCCCTTTGCCGGCACCGCACCGCGATGTACCAGAGCACGACCGTCACGCCGAAGAGGGCTTCGCCCGCATAGAGGAGGAGGGGTTCCCGTGCGACGCTTCCCCCCTGGACGGAGAAACCGTGGAGATACGATGTCACGCAGAGCACCCCGACCGTCATGGTGGCGAGAGACGTGCCGAGGAGGAGGACGATCCGGTGGTTCTTCCCGGGGTGGAGGATCCGCCGCCCCCTCTCCGTCAGGGTATAATCCCGCCATTTCCGGACGTTCTCGTGGGTCACGAGATCCGCATCGGCAAGGACGGTGAGGTGCTCATGGATGGTCGACTTTGCAAGACCGAGCCCGTCGGCGAGCTCGCTCATCGTCATGGGTCGGATATCGAGCAGTTTGAGGATCACGACCCGGACGTCGGAGGAGAGAGCGGCAATATCGCCCTGGTCGAGCGTGACGTCTTTCATGGTCTGGCCTGAAACAATCAGGTAGTCTTCCGCCGGGGATGAAAAGCGTTCCGAAACGGTCCTGGATAGAGCCCGTTCCGTCATGTTCCACCTGATCTGATGGGCTCGTAACATCCCCACACTTCACGAACAACTTCTCTGGTTGCCGCGGGTTCCTCCTCTCCGCCTTCCCGACACCGGCAGGATTCTTTGCGGGTGGAACAGGGTTTCGGTCCGATCGGGCGGATAGGATTCGTTCCGGAATCATCCTGCGGTCATCGTCGGCAGCGTGACGGGTGGGAGTGCATTCGTGCCCTGCACGATAAACACCGCAGATCCCCGGGGAAGGCGCGCCCTGTTATAGTCGGGATCCGGGGTAGAGCCGGGATCGGGTTCCTCTTTCCAGGAAGTATCGGTACCCAGTACGGTGACGGTCTCCCGCCGGTAATCGAAGTCGACCGGCGTACCGTTCGGGGTCGTGAACGTGTATGGGGTGGTCAGGGTGACTGTCAGGCGAAGGTTCTCCTTCGGTTCGGGTCTCGGCAGATCCACCGTCACCCGCGCTTCGCACCATCCCCCGACGGCAAGATCGCCGATGGGCACTGCGATCGGGATGCTGGAGGAGATGGGTTCTTCCTCCAGTGATCCTGTAACGGGATCCAGCCTCTCGACCACGGTCGTCAGGGTGAGGTTCGCGTCGGCAAAATCTTCCCGCGCACGATTCTCGATCAGGAAGTCGATACCGATCGTGTCGCCCTTGATCGCGATATCGGGGGTATATTGGTCTCTCCCCGGACTCAGAGGGTCGGCGTACTCCCGACTCCGGATGGTGTCGCCCTGCAGCAGCCAGGAGTCGCTCTTTTCGTCATACACAATGACCGGGCTCATCTCGCCCGAACCGCCGCGACACTCGAATCCCGGCGCGCTCACTACAATCCAGTCCACCATCTTGACCGGTTCTTTCACATGTTGTGATCCCGGGGGATAGATCGCAAGTATGGCGATGTTCGCCGCGGCAAGAAGGAGAACGACACCGATCCCTACTCCTATCCATATCCTGTAGTTCATGTATACCCCGCCGGAGAGCCCGGAATATCCCGGACCGTATCCTGATCTGAGGTGGAATCGTATAAATCCCAATGTGATCGTTCGGCCCTGACCGAACAACCCTTAACCGTTGCGATCCGCCGCACGGTGGGAGGGGTACGGTTGCTCGGGGCCGGGGGAGAGCCGACAGCCTCTACCCCCCCGGAGCCGCCGCCCGGCCATAAGAAGATTTATGGTGCGCCCGGTCCCGGCCGAACGATGCCTGCTAATCTTATATGTTCTGACGACCCAGAATCGCATCGGGTGCAGCGTGCGGAGGCCGTCCATCCCCGGGTCTGACGCCCCGGATGACGCACCCCGCAAGCCCGGAGGCAATGGGAGTGTATGTACTTTCTGCACTTCTCCTGTTCCCTGTCCGATACGAGAATCCCACAGCATAGCAGGAAACGCATGGAAGTACTTTATCTGGGTCTGATATGACAGAACGACTGTTCGTGACAGGAATGATCATGCTCATTCTTGCAACACTCGTATCCGGCTGCACGGAGGCGGGGAATGGACCCGTGGCCCCTCCCGAACTTTCGGAGGATGAGAAAGCGGAAGCGGTTCGAATTGCCCTGGAGAACACCACCGTGAGGGAGTATCTCTCTGGAGAGTACGAGATCCAGGATGTGTACTACGATACGCTGACAAGCGCCTCCGGGGGCGTGGAACGGTCGGAACGGTTGCCTGTCGTCACAATAGATACCAAAGACGTGCGTCTCTGGGTGTTCGTGGATCTGGAGAAAGAGGCGGTAGTTGCCGTCACAAAGAACTACAAACGTACTCCAGTCATCGTTCCCCCGGCAACGCAGTCGGGATCGACGCCACCCGAGGGCGAAGCGCCCACGGTGCCGGCTTCCACACCCACCGGGACGCACCCGTAGGGATTCGTGTTCTTACCGGACGGAGGAGAAGCAACCGAACCATTGATCCGGTGCGGTTCGGGTTCTGGGGCATTACGATCGGGTTTCGTTTGGAGACCGATCTGGCGGGGCCGACGTGTAGACGATCGTGACATAAAAGGTTTATAGAGGTGCGTCGACGTCTCCATCGTGAATACCGGGATCGGTATCCCGAGGAACCATTATGAAGAAAACTATCCCCACAATTCTCCTGCTCTGCTGCTTCCTGGCCGCTGCCGGGTGCACCGGCACGGAACAGGCCGTGCCCGAGTACGCGACCACGCTTGCCGAGGCCCGCGAGATCTTCGGCCCCGATATCCCCGAACCCTCCTACCTCCCCGAGGGCTACGTCTTCGAAAACGCCACCCGCTCTCCCGACGGGAGTGTCACGCTCACCTACACCGGCGCCGCCGGCGACCTCCGGATCACAAGACTTTCGTCCGCGGACGCCCCGTGCCCCGGTCCGACGGTCGCCGGAGACAAGGAATGGATCGCCCAGGGCGACGGTATTCTGGGCCGGTTGGTTTTTGATAACGACGATCGTTCGGAAGGTTCTCCCTGGCGGCTCCGGTGGGACTGGAACGACGAATCTTTCTGCATGACGGGGAGTCTCCCCTGGGGTGAGATAACGAAGGTCGCCGCATCGGTGGTCCGCGAGAGGTGACCGGAACGGCCGCGGGCCTGCCGGAGCGGATATCCTGTATCTGCCGTTCGGCACGGCGCCCGCTCCCGGCCTCCACAGCTGTTTCTGGGCCCGGGATCTATTCCAAAGCCCCGACGTGTAGACGATCGTGACAGAAAAGGTTTATAGGAGAACGTTGACGTCTCCATCGTGCGCCCCCGGATCGGTGTCCCGGGATGCACCGGCAAGGTTGATGATCGATGAAAGAGAAACTTGTGAACTATACCGGCCGGAGAAGGTTGATCTGCATCGCCTTGCTGCTCTTCATTCTGGCCGGCAGCAGCATGGCACATGCAGCCACGGGGTCGGGTGAAGACGTACAGGTCAATCCGACAGACGGCGAGGCACCGCCGGCCACGCTCGCGGAACCTGCGGATATGACGGCGTATCAGGGATCTGATGATGTATTCAGCCTCTTCTATAATCCCACGGCTCTCTGGTGTGCTCTCGGGGCCGTGATCGTGCTCCTGGTGGGGTACTTCCTTGTCCGGAAGCACCGCGGGAAGGATGCACCGTGAGCGTGCTGGTCTTTCCGGCCATCGCCTTTGTCCTCGCATGGCCTTTTGCTCTTATAACCCTGGTCGGGAGGCTGAAGAACGAAAAGCTGCGCCCGGCGATCTCGCTCGGGATAGGGATCATTGCGATTGCGTCCGGCACACTCGGCACGATCTACGCCGGCGCTCCCGCGAGCCCGCTGGTATCCGGAGTAATATTGCTCTCGATGGTTACGGTCTCGGCATCCGCCGTCGCGACGGCGTATTTCCTGTTCCGGAGCGTTGCTACAGGTGCCAGGAGACTATGTGCTATAGCCGGGTCGCTCCTCCAGCTGCCGTTCCTGGTTGCCCTGTTCATCGGCCCGGACAGACTGCCCGGCGCCGCACCGCCGGTCTTCGCGGAAAAATTGCCCGGCCTCGGCATACTCTTCGATGCTCTTGCAGAAGCGATCGGGACGGCCGGGATGCCTGGATATAGTGGATTCTTCTCTCTCGGACTGCAAGTCGGGCTGTACCTGGAGGTCTTCTTCGGCGCGGCGGTCGTCTGCGTGGTCGTGGGCATCGTGGTGCACGGTCTGGGTGAAAGTGCAACCGGAAGGTGAAGTGATGATACAGACCAAAGGAAACTTCCGGATCTTCACGGTGGTTACCGTTCTTATCCTGTTGACCGTCGCCGCCGGGTGTTTAGACCGGCCGCTGACCCCGGGCCATCGCACGCTGGAAGGGGACGTCTGGGTGCTGAAACTGGATGACGCCGGGAACCGAGAGTGGTTCACCGTCATCGACAGCGGAAGGTTCGACGAAGCGTTCGCCTTCATCGAAGCTCCCGCCGGCTATGCGATTGCCGGTTCGGTCTCGGATGCAGGCGAATTCCACCCGGCGCCGAGGGTGATCCTCCTCGACCGGGAAGGGGCGGTGGCATGGGATACGACCTACCCGGCTACGGATGACCGCCGCGGGACGGGGATCGCGTCTGCTGGTTCAGAAGGGTTCGCCGTCGCGGCCTCCCACGGCCTTGTCATCCTGACGGATACGGATGGGAACGAGCGGCATTGCATCGACCTCGCCGCTGAGGGGGAGTACTGGGCGATCGCACCCTCGAGTGTCGGAGGCTGGATTGCGGCTGGTGACGACCGGACTGCGAGGATCAACGCTAACGGCACCGTCGCCTGGCGGGAACTGACCGGGGGCGTGAGTCCGGGTTCGATCCCGATCATCGTCCCGGATCCGGCGGGAGGGTTCCTCGTCGCCGGGGAGGCTGTAGGGGCGCCCGGAGACATCACTGCGACCAGGTTCGATGACCGGAGCACACAGGTCTGGAACACGACGATCCGGGGCGACCCGGGGGAGCGATACCTCCTCTCCGCGGCGCGGCAGGATCCGGTTGGCAGTTACAGCCTGCTTGCCGGGATCATGGGTGCGGAGCCGGCGGGAGTTCTGGAGGTCTCACTCGGCGAGGGGGGGAGCATCCTCCAGCGGAGCCCGATCAACACCTCCGCTCCGGTGACCTGGACCTCTGACGGCGGATACCTCTCGGCAGCCCTTGCCGAGAATGACTACGGCGGTGCCCTGCTCCGGGTGGAGAAGCTCGATGAGGATGGCGCCGTGCAGTGGACATCGACACAGCGGCTGGACGAATACAGCAGTGTCGTGGCCCTCATCCCGACGTCCGATGGGGGATCGGCGGTGCTCGGGATGTACATGAAGTACTGATACCCGGGAAAGGGGCCGGTTCCACCGGATTCTGGGGGGAGCCGACCCCGCGCGCCGAACAACAACCCTTAAGAGCAACCTTATGAGAGATACTACGTAAATGCTCGACCAGTTCAAGGGCTGCCTCCTCGGGGCCGCCATCGGCGACGCGCTCGGCATGGCGCGGGAGAGCACCCCGCCCGACTTCCAGCGCCTCCACGAGGGATACCGCCGGGCGTGGCGGGGGCACCCGAACGCCGGGCTGAAACCCGGGCAGTTCACCGACGATACCCAGATGATGCTCCTCGTCGCCGGGATGCTCGCCGACGGCACTTACTCGGAGAGCGCCTACGCGGCCGCCCTCGCCCGGATGTACATGAACGAGGAGCTCCGGTTCCCCGACGGTGCCGTGGACGCCGCGTGCCGCCACATCCTCCTCTCCGGAAAACCAGTTGGCGTCGCCTCGAACACCGCCGGCTGCACCGGGATCGCCGTCCCGTTCGGCCTCTTTTACGGCGACCCCATCGACGTCACCGAACGGGTGGTCCAGGCCTGCAGCGTCACCCACACCCACCCGGCGGCGCACGCAGGAGCAGTCACCGTCGCGATGCTCATCCACCATGCCGTCCGCGGCCGTCCCGACCCTCTCGCCCTTGCCGGGAAACATGCCAGCCTTGAAGACATCGCCCTCGGCAACAAGATCCGCGACGCCGTGAATCTTGCAAAGGAGGGGATCAGCCTTGAGAGCGCGCTCTCGGTGATAGGAAACGACGTCACCGTCTACCAGACAATCCC
>JBAYQF010000021.1:0-12246 GCA_041677325.1 Methanoculleus sp. | reverse complement strand
TCAAGCAGCCGCCGTATCGCCCGGAGCTCCTCCACCACCGAATCGGCGGCCGGCGCCCCTTCGGGCTCCCCGCCGGTCGCTGCGACCGGTCCGGTCGTCCGCACGAAGTTCATGATCCTCTCCTGGAGATCTTTTGCATCCGCTATCCCGTTGAGAATGATCTCCGCCTGGGCCTGGGCGGAGTAGCCCGCGGTCTGCACCTTGACCGCCGAGAAGGAGAAGAACCGCATCAGGGGACCCTGGGTGATATCGACGTTCGTGATCCGGTTGTAGGGGACGATACCGGTCTGCCGGAACCAGACCCCGCGCTGCCAGGTCACCTCGGTGGCGGTGAGACAGTAGGCGATGCTCTTGTAGTAGAGCGGTATCCAGTAGGCGACGAAGACGATGACGGCGAGCACCGGGACGGCGATGGCAAGAGCGATGGGGAACTCAAAGACGGCGATGGGGGCGAGCCAGGGCAGGATGAGTATGACGACGGCAAGGACGAGGGATGCGTAGAGGTACGACCGGAACTGCGGCACCGGTCTGAACGCTTCCCCTATGCGAAGGGCGGTGGGGGGCATGGTATCACACTGGTTTCAACCGGAGCAGATTAAAATCTTCCCGGCCGGTGAGATCTTTACGGAGGATGCAACGATCGCCCCCCTCGCCGAAGTATGCCGGGTGGAAGTCCGTCTCACGAAAGCCGTGCCTCTTGTAGAGCGATCGGGCGGCATGGTTCTCCGGCGCAACCGAGAGGTAGACCTCATACGCCCCCCGCTCCCGGAGGCCGGCGACGGCTGCGGCGATGAGCCTCTCCCCGATCCCCCTGCGCCGGTACGGTTCCGCCACCGCCAGCCGGATGATCCATCCCGTCGCCGGCCGGTGCTGAACAAGAGCACCGATGGTGTAGCCGACGGTCCGCCCGTCGCACTCCGCAACCAGGAACGTCCCGGCGAAGAGGACGCCGGCCTGTCGGACGAAGACCTCGGGTTTGCACCCGTTCGGGCTGTTCTCCCGCTCAAGACCACAGGCCGCTGCAAAATCCCCGTCATGGTATTCCCTGATCGTCAGGTCCATGCCGGTACATTCGTCGTAGTGGGTTAAAATAGAGGGAACTCTCCCCGGATGGGAGGAGAGGTCCCGAACCGGGCGCTCACTTCTTCATGCTCTTCTCAAGCATATCGCGCGCCATCTTGTAGGTCTCGACCTTGTACTGCATCATCTCGACGTGCTGTTGTTTCGCCTTGATACGGGACTCGATCATCCGCACCATCAACTGCTTCATCTCGTCCTCTTCGAGGAGATCGTACATCCTCCGAAGAAGCATATCGTGGGCGCCGTATCCACCATAGTGTGTCATGCCATAATCCCCCTTGTACCGGCCCGCCCTGCAGGCGAACCGGCTCTCCGATAGAGAGCCCGCTTATAAATATCTTATGGGGGGGTGGATGCTCACCGGGAAGCTGCAAGAGAGTCGCCGCGTTTTGCCCGGTTGTGGTCGATGCAGGCGTTGAGCGCCTCTTCCATCAGTCGGAGCGCTCCTTCCACGCCGGCGATCGGGGATGAGGAGAGGGCGACCCTGTCCCGGAGCGGCGGCGTCAGCCCGACGAACGCGGCACCGGGAGCGACCGACGCCTCGTAGGACGAGCCGAGGACGAGGTCGGGTTCGGCGTTCCGGATCATGTCCCGGATGACCGAGAAGTCGGTCGTATGGAGGATGCCCGGCGCGCTGTTCCGGGCGACGACGCAGGCGATATCGGCGCCGAGGTAGCGGTCGAGGAGATCGGCGGCAAGCGAGGCGTATGCTGCACCGCCGGCGATCGCGACCCGGGGAGGATCGAACCTCTTGAGGTACTTCTCGCAGGCCTTCCTGATACGGGCATCCGCCCACGCGACCTCCTCCGCGACCGGGCGGGGATCGACGCCGTCGAGCTCGACGGTGAGCCGCTCGAAGGTCTCGGTGACGGCATCGAGGCCGAGGAGCGAGCCGCAAGAGGCGCCGATGCCGCTTGCGAGATCCGGGTTCGTCTCGACGGTGAACGGTGCCGCATGCCGGGTCGCGGCGTAACGGTCGAGGCAGAAGACGGCGGCGACACCGACGCCTGCAAGGGCGAGCAGGCGCCGCGCTTCGAGAGCGTTTCCCCGGTGGAAGGGGTCGGTGCGGCATATACCGTCGATGTTCACGCCGGGAGCGGCGGGATCGACCACCGGTGCGATCGTATCGAGCGCCCGGCGGTAGCCGGCCTCGAGGTCGCCGAGGAACCCCGGGCTATCGACGACGAGGACTCGGCCGTCGTGGGCGAAGTTGCCGATATCCTCGCCCATGATCGCGGGCACGCAGGTGTTGACCACGGCTATATGGGAATAACGCTCCTCGAGGTCCCGGATCACTTCTGCAAGGCGGGATTCCGTCCCGAAGATGACCTCGTTCTCGACGAGGAACGTCCCGTGGATGGGAACCCCGACGAGGGATGCGGGGTAGAAGTAGCAGCCGCTCGAGCCGTGGACGACGACGGCGATATCCGAAAATCCCGATAGGCAGGCGACCGCCCCGGTCATCGCACAGGGCCAGAGGGGGTTCTCGCACGGTGTATGCTGATCTTCCGGCATCAATCTAAAAGATCATGGCGGTGCGGGGATATAAAAGACGGGTCCGGGGGCGGTCAGCCCTACACCGTCTTCACGAGCGACGCGATATACTCCCCGACCTCGCTCGTCTTCTGTGCTCCGCCCATATCGCGGGTGACGTAGCCGTCGAGGATGCTTCTCTCGATCGCACGGAGAACGGTCGCCGCCGCCTCGTGTTCGCCGAGGTGGTCGAGGAGCATCGAGCCCGCCCAGACGGTCGCAAGCGGGTTTGCGACGTTCTGGCCGCGGTACTTCGGTGCGGAGCCGTGGATCGGCTCGAACATCGATGTGCCCTTCGGGTTGATGTTCCCGCCGGGGGCAAGCCCGAGCCCGCCCTGGATCATCGCCCCGAGATCGGTGATGATGTCGCCGAACATATTTGGGGTGACGACGACGTCGAACCACTCGGGGTTCTTCACAAACCACATCGTGACGGCATCGACGAAGTTGAACTCCGTAGCGATATCCGGGTAGCCGGCGGCGACGTCCGTGAAGACGTCGCGCCAGAGGCCGTAGATGTCGGAGAGGACGTTTGCCTTGTCGACCGACGTGACCTTCTTCTCCCGCCGCACGGCGAGGTCGAAGGCGTAGCGGATCGCCCGTTCCGCGCCCGCCCGGGTGACGACCCCGATCTGGTAGGCGAGTTCTTCGGCGTCGGTCTCGACGTCGAGGCCGAATTTGACGCTGTATATATCGCGGACGATCTCAAGGGTCTTCTCCTCGCGTTTCCCGGCGAACCGGGAACCGATACCGACATAGAAGTCCTCGGTGTTCTCCCGGACGACGACGAAGTCGATATCCTCCGGACGCTTGTTCGCGAGCGGTGTTGCGACGCCGTCGAGGAGTCTGATCGGCCTGAGGTTGATGAACTGGTCGAAGTGGAACCGGATCGCAAGCAGGATGCCCTTCTCGAGGATCCCGGGCTTCACCCGGTCGTCGCCGATGGCGCCGAAGTAGATCGCGGAGAACTTCGAGAGGTCCCCGAGGTCCTCTTCGGTCAGGAGTTCGCCGGTCGCGAGGTAGCGTTCCGCCCCGATATCGAACTCCTCCCACGCAATATCGAACCCGTATCGTTCGCCCGCGGCGTCGACGACCTCCCGCCCCGCCGCGATGATCTCGGGGCCGATACCGTCCCCGCCGATCGCGGCTACTCTGTGTTGCACGTCTTCACCTCATCAAGATCCTTCGCGTAGGCCACAAGCCCGCCGGCATCGACGATCTCCTTCATGAACCCGGGGACCGGCTCGATGGGGAACCGATCTTTGCCCACCTCGATGTAGCCCCCCTCAAGGTTCACCGTCACGGCGTCGCCGTCCCTGATGGCGTCCGCCCCGGCAAAGACCAGCGGCAGGAGCCCCGTGTTCACGGCGTTCCGGTAGAAGATCCGCGCAAACGACTTCGCGACAACGACCTTCACCCCGGCGCCGAGGAGGGCGAGCGGCGCATGCTCGCGGGACGAGCCGCACCCGAAGTTGGTGCCGCCGACGACGATGTCGCCGTCCTGCACGCTCTTCGCAAACTCGTCCCTCGTTCCCTCGAACGCGTGTTTCGCCAGTTCCGCCGGGTCGTAGATCGTGAGGAACCGTCCCGGTATGATTGCATCCGTATCGATATCGTCGCCGAACTTCCAGACTCGCATGGTTCACACCTCCCTCGGGTCGGTGATCTCGCCGTAGAGGGCGCTTGCCGCCGCCGTCGCCGGCGAAGAGAGGTAGACCGACGCCTGCGCACTCCCCTGACGCCCCCGG
The DNA here is from genome assembly GCA_041677325.1 of Methanoculleus sp. Classification (GTDB taxonomy): domain Archaea; phylum Halobacteriota; class Methanomicrobia; order Methanomicrobiales; family Methanoculleaceae; genus Methanoculleus. The sequence goes on along the minus strand of JBAYQF010000021.1, from coordinate 7,885 downwards.
AAGTTCCGGTTCGACGTCGAGAGCGAGACCTCCCCCGGAGCGAGGAGGCCGAACGCCCCGCCCATGCAGGGGCCGCAGCAGGGCGCTTCCACGAGGGCTCCGGCCTCGACGAACCGCTCGATCAGCCCGGCCCGGAGGGTTTTGAGGTACTCCGTCCGCGAGGCGGGGATGACGATCACCCGGACGCCGTCCGCGAAATGGTCGGCGTTCCCGAGCACCTCCGCCGCCTCGGCGAGATCCTCGTAGCGGCCGTTCGTGCAGGAGCCGATGAAGACCTGGTCGACCTTCGTCCCCGCGACGTCCGTCACGTCCACGACGTTGTCGACGTTGTGCGGGACGGCGACCTGTGGCGCGAGGTCGGTGACGTCGTAGCGCCGCCGCTCCCGGTATACCGCATCAGGATCGCCCGCGAGATCGAACGGCTCAATATCGCGCCGGGCGGCGACGTAGTCCCATGTGGCCGCGTCCACCTCGACGATGCCCGCCTTCGCCCCCATCTCGATTGCCATGTTCGCACAGGTCATCCGGCCCGCCATGTTCATATCGTGCATCGTCCTCCCGGTGAACTCGAGCGCCATGTAGGTCGCCCCGGCCGCGCCGATCTCTCCGGCAAGAGAGAGGATGAGGTCTTTTGGACCGACTCGCCGGCCGAACGCCCCCTCGACCTCGATCCGGATGCTCTCGGGCACCCGGAAGTAGAGCGCCCCGAACTTCAGGACGAACCCCATATCGGTCGAACCGATCCCGGTCGCAAACGCTCCCGCCGCGCCGTATGTGCAGGTGTGCGAGTCGGTCCCGACGATGATCTCGCCCGGCGCCGCCCGCCCCTTCTCCATCACGACCTGGTGGCAGACACCCTCGTGGAGGTCGTAGTTGTGGATCCCCTGCTCTTTTGCGAACTCCCGCATAAAAACGTGGTTCTCGGCGGCGGGTATCGAGTCGGCGGGTACCTGGTGGTCGAAGAGCATAATAATCCGTTCCGGATCGAATACGCGTTCTCCACCCATCTCGCGAAAGACCCTGACCGCAAGCGGGCCGGTGATATCGTGGATCATCGCTGCATCCACCGGTGCCATCACCACCTCTCCCGCGCGGACGGGTCTCCCGCACCGCTGCGAAAATACCTTCTCTGCGATAGTCGCCGACATATAGTATCGTGTTCTGGTACGCGTTCCGGACGTATCTAACTTGCCCGGGCACGTCCGGTGGTGCGGAGGATCGGGGCTTTTTCCAGCCGATTTCACGGGACATCATCCTTATGTGGCCACATGTGGATTCTATAAGGAGAAGCGATGACCGACGGACCAACCCCGGCGATGCGACAGTATTACTCGGTGAAGAACCGTCACCCCGACGCTGTCCTCTTCTTCCAGATGGGAGACTTCTACGAGACGTTCGGCGAGGATGCCGTCCTGGTGGCCCGTGAACTCGACATCACCCTGACAGCCCGGGGCAAAGATAAAAACGGCGAGCGGATGCCGCTTGCGGGCGTCCCCCTCCACGCCGCCGACGGCTACATCGCCCGCCTGGTGGCGAAGGGCTACCGGGTGGTGATCTGCGATCAGGTGGAGGATCCAAAGACTGCAAAAGGAGTCGTGAAGCGGGATGTCACGCGGGTAATCACCCCCGGAACACTGATCGACTCCCTGATGCTCGGTTCGGCCGGCGCCCACTACCTGATGACGGTCGCCCCCGGCAAGAAGGAGGTCTTTGGCCTTGCATTCCTCGACGTCTCGACCGGTGAGTTCTTCGTCTCCACAGGGAGCGGCGAGCGCAACTATGCCGATATCGTCTCGGAGGCCGTCAGGTACCGCCCGGCGGAGGCGGTTCTCCCCGAGAGCCTCAGCAGCACGCTTGCCGCCCGCCTCGAATCCCTCGGGATGACGGTGAGCCGCTACCGCGACGACGCCTTTGACCCGGATGCGGCATACTCATACCTCTGCGGACAGTTCGGGACGGCGACGCTCGACGGTTATGGGTGTGCAGGGATACCCGGGGCGGTCGCCGCCGCCGGAGCAGCGCTCCTCTACGCCCGGGAGACGCAACAGTCATCCCTTACCCACATATCCGGGCTCTCGACACGGGTTCCATCGGAGACCATGCTGCTCGATGCGATCACCCTCAGGAATCTTGAGATCACGACGGGCATCCGGGGAGAGAGCGGTGCAACCACCCTCCTATCCGCGCTCGACGTCACGGAGACGCCGATGGGGAGCCGGACGATGCGGTCGTTTCTGATCGCGCCCCTGCTCGGGAAGGAGGCGATCGAGGCGCGACTCGATGCGGTCGAGTGGTTCGTCGACCACGCGCTTGAGAGGCAGGAACTTCGTGCCGCCCTCGATGACTTCGCCGACACCGAACGGATCGCGGGAAGGATCGCCTACGGGAATGCCGGTCCCCGGGATCTTGCGACGCTCCGGGACTCGCTCACCGTCATCCCGGACGTAAAGGCGCTCTTCCCCGACGACGCTCCCGCCCTCATCCGCAAGGCTCTCGATGCGATGGGCGAGCATGTCCGCGTCGTCGACCTCATCGGCCGGGCGATCGTCGACGATCCGCCGGCACTCTCGAAATCCGGCGGCATGATCCGGGAGGGGTTCAACGCGAAACTCGACGAACTCCGGCACCTTGCGACGACCGGGAAGGACTGGATCGCGGAGTTCCAGCAACAGGAGCGGGAGAGAACCGGGATCAAGTCGCTCAAGGTCGGCTACAACCGGATCTTCGGTTACTACATCGAGGTGACGAAACCGAACCTTCCCCTGGTGCCGCCGGAGTACGAGCGGCGGCAGACGACCGCGAACGGCGAGCGCTACACGATACCCGAACTCCGGGAGAAGGAGGCGATGATCGCAACCGCGGAAGAGCGCCTTACCGCGCTCGAAGCGGAGATCTACGCCGAACTCGTCCGGACGCTCGCGGTGGAGGTCGCCGATCTCCAGGCGACCGCCCGGGCGGTGGGGCTCCTCGACGTCTACGCGGCGCTTGCCGGGGTCGCCGCCCGTTACGGGTATTCCCGCCCCGCGATCGAGGAGAGCGGCCGGATCGTCATCCGCGACGGCCGCCACCCGGTCGTAGAGCGCCACCTCCCCGTCCCGTTCGTCCCGAACGACACCGACCTCGACTCCACCGGCGATCAGATCATGATCATCACCGGCGCGAACATGGCGGGCAAGTCCACCTACATGCGGGCGGTGGCGCTCTGCTGTATCATGGCCCAGATGGGGAGTTTCGTCCCGGCCCGGCATGCCGCCGTCGGGATCGTGGACCGGGTCTTCACCCGGGTCGGGGCGTTCGACGACCTCGCCTCCGGGCAGTCGACGTTCATGGTCGAGATGCTCGAACTCGCGAATATCCTGAACAACGCGACATCGAGAAGTCTCGTCATCCTCGACGAGATCGGGCGTGGGACGAGCACGCTCGACGGATGCTCGATTGCCCGGGCAGTGGTGGAGTTCCTGCACGGGAAGGCGGCCTGCGGGCCGCGAACCCTCTTCGCGACCCACTTCCACGACCTGATCGACCTCGAAGGCGCCCTCAAACGGGTGAAGAACTTCCACTTCGCGGTGAAGGATACGGGGGCGGATGTCGTCTTCCTCCGTAAGATCATCCCCGGTGCGACCGACCGGAGTTACGGCGTCCACGTCGCCCACCTCGCCGGCATCCCGAAGAAGGTGACCGACCGGGCGATGGAACTCCTCAAAGAAGCCTCGGTGCGGGAACTCCCCACCGGGGTGCGGGCTCCTCGCTACACCCAGATGCTCCTCGTCGATCCCGGCGAAGGGGTCGTCGCGGAGAACCCGGCGGTCGGGGAACTCAAGAGGCTCAACCCGGACGAGATGACCCCGATCGAGGCGCTGAACGCCCTTTCCAGGCTTCAGAGACTCGCAAACGGGGAGAGGGAGCGATGACGAAGATACGGGTCCTCGACCCGGATACCGTGAACCAGATCGCCGCCGGCGAGGTCGTGGAACGGCCGGCGTCGGTGGTGAAGGAACTCATGGAGAACGCGATCGATGCGGGTGCGACGAGCATCCTCCTCGACGTCGCGACGGATATGGCGGGGGTAGCAAAGATCCGGGTGACCGACAACGGTGAGGGGATGACGGCGGAGGAGGCGGCGCTCGCGTTCTACCCCCACGCGACGAGCAAGATCCGGGATATCGACGACCTCTCGGCGATCAGAACACTCGGGTTCCGGGGGGAGGCGCTCGCGAGCATCGCCGCCGTCGCCGAGGTGACGATGATCACCCGCTCGCGGGGAGCGGGAGCGCTTGCCGGGACGCGGATCGTCGTCAGGGGCGGCGAGGTCGTCGAGAGAAGCGAGGTCGGTGCGCCGGAGGGGACGACGATCGCGGTGGAGCGGCTCTTCTACAACACCCCCGCCCGCCGGAAGTTTTTGAAGAGCAGGAACACCGAACTCGCCCACATCTACGCCGTCGTCGAGAGTCTCGCCCTCGCCCACGGCGAGGTCGCCTTCCGGGTGGTGCACAACGGGAGGGAGCGGATGGCGACCCAGCGGTCGGGAGGGGCTCTGACGACCATCGCCGGGCTCTACGGCGCAGAACTCGCCCGGTCGCTCATCCCGGTCGAAGGGAGGCTCCCGTTCCTCCGTATCGGCGGCTACATCTCCCGGCCCACGGAGAGCCGGGGAAGCCCATCGCAGATATCCGTCAGCATCAACGGCCGGAGCATCTCCTCCCGGCCGATCGCCGCCGCCGTCCGGGAGGGATACGGCACCCTCCTCCCGAAGGATCGCTACCCGGTGGCGTTCATCGAACTCTCGATCGACACCAATCTTGTGGATGTCAATGTCCACCCGACCAAACGGGAGGTCCGCCTCTCCCGCGAGCGGGAGATAACGGGGGCGGTCGCGGCCGCGGTGGAAGAAGCGCTCGCCGGACACGATCTCGCGCGCGAGACACCGGCCGCCCCGGTGCAACAGCAACAGATCGTCCCCGGCGGGGCCGAACCGACACCGCCGCCGGTCGCCGAGGCCGGGGCGTCCTACACGCCCGGCCACCGAAAACTCACGCTCTCCGATAAGCAACTCCGCCGGACGGAGACGGAAGGAGAAGAGAACCTCCTCCCCACGATGGAGCCGATCGGTCAGGTGGCCGCGACCTACATCGTGGCGGAGGGGGCCGACGGCACCCTCTACCTCATCGACCAGCATGCGGCGCACGAACGCATCCTCTACGATCAGGTCGCGGAGCAGCGCGACCGGGAAGCCGGGGTGCAGGAACTGATCGCGCCGGTCATCCTCTCCCTCCCCCCGAAGGAGGCGGCCGCGCTCCGGGATGCGATCCCCCTCCTCGCGGACGGCGGGTTCACCGTCGAGGAGTTCGGCCGGGATACCTTCGCCGTCCGTGCGGTGCCTGCCGCCCTCGGTGTGGTCGAGGACCCGGGAGAGGTCCGGGAGACGATCGCCGATCTTCTCGACGATAATTCCCGCACCGCATCCGACCGGCGTGAAACGGTCACCTGCATCGTCGCCTGCAGGGGTGCGGTGAAGGCCGGCGCACGCCTCACGCCCGAACAGCAGAAACGCCTCATCGATCAACTCGCCCGGACAAAGACCCCCTGGACCTGCCCGCACGGGAGGCCGACGGTCGTGGCGTTCGATAAACGCAGACTTGATCAGATGTTCAGGAGGCGGTGAGTTCTCCGGGATTCTCGGAGGAAAATATCTCCAGGTAACATCCCTTTTCTAGATTAAGCGGAATAAATCAACTGAAAAACCGAAATTCCGTATCATAATGGATTTATTCAGGGAGATGGTTACACCTATATTGTCACAGCGGCCTCCGCTGTAGACGAAACGAATTGAACGATACGACACCATTCCAGCAAACCCGTCTCCGTACGAGAGAAGCAGGGGAATGAGCGGATCATCGAGTGCAGAACGATCCCCCGTCCCGTTGCCCCCCTCCCGCCCGGTCACCTGTGATACCATGCTGGAGCGAATGTGGCGGGCGATACCCCTAAACGTCCTGCCGAAAGAGAACATCTCTCGACAACCCCTATTTACCCGCCACTCTTTTTTTACGGAGATCGCTTTCGCAAAGAGAGCGGAGCTAAAAAAGGTTAGAGAAACCGGAACGACTCCGCCGTCGGGGCTGCATCGACGTTGTACCTATCGTACTTCTCGGGGAAGACCGTGTGCATGACCGAGTAGATGACGTCATCCCTGACGGCGTAGTGGATGACGAACGTGTAGCGGTCCTCCTCGACGATGGGGACGGAGTAGGTCGACCGATACGCCGGTATGCCGTCGAGGGGGATCTGCTCAGTCGATACCCATTCGGCACCGATATCGGCGTGGAGATCCTCCGTGTAGGTCGCGTTCAGCGCATTGAGGATATCCTCCGTATCGCCGCTTTCCCGGCCGGAGAGGCGATTTGTGTTCACGCGAACCTCCTCGTGCTTATCCGGCGAGGAGAACCAGACACTCTCATCGGACTCGGTGTAGAACCACCCCTCCGGGCAGGTGACGGCATACCCGTAGGTCGTGTTGATGTAGGTGCCGTTCCCGGGAACGGGCACCGGGGTCGAGGTCGGGGTCGAGGTCGGGTCGAGGGTCGGGTCAGGGGTCGGGTCAGGGGTCGGGTCGGGGCCGGGTGTCTCGGGTGAGGAGAGCCCGGACAGCAGAACCGCCAGAACAACGGCCAGGGCAACCACGAAGACCCCGGCTATCAGCAGTCTCTCTGGTCTCATACTACCCGGATACGTGGCTTTCAGGAGGATAAATACTCTTCAGTTTCGTCGGGGATCGCGACTCCTGTTCTCCGGATGCCATCCGGATGTCGGCGAGCAGATCGTCGAGGGTCGTCACGTACTTCACCTGGATGTCGAGATTCTCCTCGATGTACTCTTTTGTATCCTTCACCACCGGACGCTGCCGTGCCAGCCTCAGCCCGCCGAACCACCGGACATCCTCCTGGTAGTCGGTCATCCAATTGTTCTCGGTTGACAAGAGGAGGAGCGCCTTCCCGCTCGCCGCGGCTGCCCCGGCCTTCTCGAAAACCCCGCCGACCGGGCCGACACGCCCATCCTCGTCGAGGGTTCCCGTCACGGTCACGCTCTCGTTGAGGGAAAAGTCCTCAAGCACCGCGAGGAGGAGCGCGGCCATCAGCGCCCCGGCGCTCGGGCCGTCGATCTCGGAGATCTCCCCCGGATCCTGGATGCTGAAGATGATGTCGTTTTCCGTAAGATCCATTCGGGATCGGTTGGCGACGGCGGCGACCGCATGGTTCGCGGCATCCTGAAAGACGATCCCTGTCAGGGGTGTCGTCTGGACGAGCACCCGCCCCCTCCCGGGTACGACCTCGACCGAGACGTTCACCATCGTCGCTTCCTCGATCACCTCGTCGCGGCAGAGCGGACAGTTCTGGTCGATCTCGATCCTCCTGAGGATGACCGGCACCTGCATCGAGGCGACGCTCCTGTTCCCGGTCGCCTCCATGGATAGAAGAGGTGCGAGGGTTGCGGTCGGAAGAACCTCCGCCTCCCCGGGTTTTGAGAGCGCCGGGGAAGAGCCATCCGCCGGCGTGAGGATGGCGGCCAGGAGAAAGGTGTTTGCAACAAGCGAGAGAACGAGCAGAACCGTCAGGGTCTTCTCCCGTATAGGCATACGATGCCGGGATGGCGTGTATCGGGATATATATCTTTCCGCGTGCAGCGACGTGCCGGTGGCCGGGGCAGGATGTCCGGTTCTCTCACCTTCCGGCGATTCCTGTGCGGTGTTCCGCCTGAAAAGCCGCCGGATCGAGTTCGCCTGCCGGTTGTGGTGCTCAGCCTCATGCCGCCCCGCGATGCTCTGAGCCACGCGACCAGGACATCACCCCGGCGAGGAGGAGGAGAAGGAGCGAGACCGTGAGCGCCG
>JBAYQF010000020.1:0-12325 GCA_041677325.1 Methanoculleus sp. | reverse complement strand
GCGATCAGGAAACCGTTCACCGACCAGAACTTCAGGAACCTCATCGCCTTCCTCGGATCGTGGAACTTCGCCGTCAACCTCGCGGCGCCGTTCTTCACGGTCTACATGCTGCAGAGGATCGGCCTTGACATATCCCTCGTCGTCGCCCTCAGCATCCTCAGCCAGATCATGAACATCATATTTTACCGATCCTGGGGCAGGGTCTCCGACCGCTACTCCAACAAGTCCGTCCTCGCCGTGAGCGGCCCGCTCTTCATGCTCGCCATCTTCGCGTGGATGTTCGTCACGCTTCCCGGCGTCTATATCCTGACCTACCCGCTGCTCATCCTCATCCACATCCTGATGGGTATATCGCTCGCGGGCGTCTCACTCGCCTCCGGTAACATCAGCTTGAAGATGGCGCCGAGAGGGCAGGCAACCAGTTACCTTGCAGCAAGCACCTTTGCTAACTCGGTCGCCGCCGGCGTCGCCCCGATCCTCGGCGGGCTCTTCGTGGACTTTTTTGCCGATCGAGAACTGATCTGGACGCTGATCTGGAAGAGCCCGGTGCAGGAACTCGTCTTTGTCACCCTCGACCTGCAGCGATGGGAGTTCTTCTTCCTCTTCGCCTTCGTCCTCGGCCTCTACTCGCTCCATCGCCTGACGGCGGTGCAGGAGGAGGGGGAGGCAAAGGAACAGGAGGTCTTTGACGAACTGATCGCCGGCGTTCGGCGGGATATGCGCAACTTCTCACCCGCAGGGGGTCTCCGAGACTTCGTGAAGTTCCCCTTCTCGTCCGTGAAGAGCCATCCGGCCGGGGATCGCCAGGATGTGCCGGAAGAGGAGGAGGAAGCGATACCTTCATACCCAGAAGAGCCATAGCCCCGGCCCGGTGAAGGTTGGAATGCAAAGAAGTTGCGCCGCCGCACTCCTTATGGGAGTGCTGGCGGCAGGATGCGCAGGTGTCTCGTGGACGACGGATACGAACAGCGTATCGCCGGAAGAAACCGTCATCCTCCCCGAACCCCGCACCGAAAGCGGCGTCTCCGTCGAGGAAGCGCTCAATGCACGCCGATCGACCAGGGACTATACTGGTCAGCAGCTCTCGCTCGCCGATGCCGGGCAGATCCTCTGGGCAGCACAGGGGGTCACGGACAACCGGGGCTACCGGACCGCTCCCTCGGCAGGCGGGCTCTACCCCCTCGAGGTCTATATCGTCGCAGGAAGTGTCGCGGAGATCGAGCCGGGGGTCTACCACTACCGCCCGGACGGGCACCTCCTCATCCCGGTCGGCACCGGAGACCGGCGGGTTGCCCTCCAGGCGGTGGCCGTGAACCAGGCACCCGTGGGCGACGCCCCGGCAACCATCGTCATCGCCGCAGTCCCGTCCCGGACGACCGCGAAGTACGGCGAGCGGGGGGTGCACTACGTTGCGATGGAAGCGGGACATGCCGCGGAGAACATCTACCTCCAGGCGGAGGCGCTCGATCTCGCCACCGTCGTCATCGGTGCGTTCGACGACGATGGCGTCAGGGAACTGATCGGGCTCCCGGAAGAGGTGGAGCCGCTCTACCTCATGCCGGTGGGGCACCCCATCCCGGGGAAGGGGTGAAGCCACCGGAGCTCCCGGTGACGCTGCAACCTCAGTTCACCCCTTTTCGCGGCGGCAGCTCCGGCACAGCCGAGGGTTGCTGCTGGCTGACGCAGTGGATCGCGCCGAACCCTTCGACCATCGCCGTGCAGTCGATCCCGACGACCTCCCGGTCGGGGAAGGCTTGCCGGATCCGGCCAAGGGCAACCTCATCGTTCGGGTGGCCGAAGACCGGCACCAGCACGACGGTGTTCCCGATATAGAAGTTCGCATAACTCGCCGGCAGCCGATCCTCCCCGCCGACCGCCCCCGGCATAGGGAGCGGGACGACCCGGAGGGGGTTGCCGTCCTGGTCGGTCGATGAGCGGAGGATCGCGAGGTTCTCCTGCAGAACGGCGTAATTCTCGTCGTTCTCGTTCTCCTCGACAACGCAGAGGACGGTTCTCTCATCCACGAACCGGGCGATATCATCGATGTGCCCGTCGGTATCGTCGCCGGCGATCCCCTGTTTTAACCAGATGACGTGATCGGCGCCGAGGTAGGCCTCAAGGTAGCCCTCGATATCCTCCCGCGAGAGGTGTGGGTTCCTGTTCGGGTTCAAGAGGCAGGCCTCCGTCGTGATCACCGTTCCGCACCCGTTCACGTCGATTGCACCGCCCTCCATGACGATCCCGGGGGTGAAGACGGGGAGCGCCATATCGGCGTTCATGACAAGCGGTATCCGGGTATCGGCCATCAACTCCTGGTACTTCTCCCCCCAGGCGTTGAACGTCCAGTTCACCATCGCGAGATCCCCCGACTTCCGGTTGACCACGAACGTCGGGCCATAGTCGCGGAACCAGACATCGGCGTAATCGGCGATCTGAAAGACCACGCCTCCCGTACCGACGCCTTCCTCCTCGAGCATCGCCGTGACGCGGGTGCGCATCGCCTCATCGGTGACGAGGAGGTTGACGGTCTCAGACCCCCAGAGCGCCGCGATCATATCGATGTAGATCGCCTCCACCGCGGCAAGATCGGGGAACGTCACACGGTCATGCGGCCAGGAGAGCCATATGGCGTCGTGCGGCTCCCACTCCGCGGGCATACGGTAGCCGGAGGCGGCAGGGGTCTTTCCCGATGGGAGCCGCCGGACAAGCGTCCGGTAGGTCTCCGGCCGCCGGTTCCGGAAGAACCCCCACCCTTTCCGGACGCTCTCGTTCATCGAGAGGTCGACTTCCACGACGAGCACCTCTTCATCGGTATCGCTCGCCCGGGCAAGGACGTTCCCGAACGCATCGGCGACGAACGAGCTCCCGAAGAACCGGATGCCGCCCTCGTCGCCTACCCGGTTGACGGCGGCGACGTGGACGCTGTTTGCGATCGCATGGCCGCGCTGGACGGTCTCCCACGCCTCACGCCAGTCGCCCTCGGGCGGTTCCGCCCCGGTGATCCGGCCGAGAGCGGTCGGGTAGAATATGATATCCGCGCCCTGCAGCGCAACCGCCCTTGCAGCCTCCGGGAACCACTGGTCGTAGCAGATGAGCACGGCGATCCGGGCATACCGGGTGTCGTAGACCCGGTAGCGGTCGCCGGGCCGAAAGTAAGACTTCTCGTAGAAGAGCGGATCGAACGGGATATGCACCTTCCGGTAGGAGGGGAGGAGCCGCCCGTCCGCATCGATCACCACGGCGGTGTTGTAGTACTCGCCCGATTCGGTCCGTTCATAGAGCGGTACGACGATCACGACGCCGTGCTCCCGGGCAAGCGCCGAGAACGCATCGGTCGAGGCGCCCGGGATCGTCTCGGCACAGGGTGCCGCATCCCTCCCATCATACTGCGGGAAGTAAGGCGTGCGGTAGAGTTCCTGCAGGCAGAGGATCCGGGCACCCTCTGCGATCGCCTGTTTTGCCATAGCGAGGGTGTGCTCCAGGTTGCGGTCGAGGTCACCGGTCGCCGCCGTCTGGATGAGGCCGATCTTCTGTGTGCTCATCTGTATCATATCACCGTATCGGTAGGACATTCCAGCGCTTTATACCAACCGCCGAAGCCATAGCGTTATCCGGTATCGCGCCCCCCGTATACAGGAGCAATGGAGTTCATAACAACCCTCCTCATCGCCGTCGGGCTCGCGATGGATGCTTTTGCCGTCGCGATCAGCGGAGGGGCAACGCTGCGGGAGGGGCGGGGGCGCTGGGCACTCATCATCGGGGCGCTCTTCGGCGGGTTTCAGGCGGGGATGCCGCTGCTCGGCTGGCTCGGTGGGGCGGCCCTTGCCTCGTTCGCTGCGGCGTATGCATCATGGATTGCTTTCTTCCTCCTCGTCCTGATCGGCGGTCGGATGATCGTCGAATCGGTGCGGGGAGAGGGAGAGGGCGTGCAGTTCGCGGGCGGAAGCGTATCCGTCCTCCTCCTGCTTGCCGTTGCAACCAGCATCGATGCACTCGCCGTCGGGGCCACTTTTGCCGTGCTGGATGCCCCGATCCTCCTTCCTGCAGCCATAATCGGCGTGGTGACGTTTGCGCTCTCCGCCGTCGGCGTCCTCGTCGGGAACTCCTTCGGCCGCGCCCTGGGAGGGAAGGCGGGGATCCTCGGCGGCGTGATCCTCATCGCGATCGGCGCCCGGATACTCCTTGAGTATCTCTTCTCCTGACCCTCATGCACTCTCGTCGAGGATCCGCCGCATATCGACGACGATCTCTTTGCTCTCGGAGTCGAGCGCGACGAGACGGAGATCTTCGCCGGACTTAACCCCGATACCGAGCTCAACGGCTCTCTCAATCGTATCCATCTCGAATATCCTGCCCTGCATCACCTCCGGCGTCGAACCGTAGCGCCTGAGAAGCGCGATCCCGGCAACGTCGAGAGCGACCCGATCGGTGCTCGCGAGGATGACGTTCGGAGCGATACGCTCCCCCTGTTCGGGCCCTCCGGTCGAGAACCCCTCCGTTGCGTCCATGATGGCGAGATCGCAGGGGACGAACCGGTTGATCTCGGCGATCATGCGTTGCTGGTGCGGGGACGAGTGCAGCTCCGCCATGTAGTTGTAGCCGTCCCGGGGATCCTGTGCCGCGACCGCACCGACCGTGTTCTTCAGGGAAAGAGAGGTACTGCCGCCGAACCGGTGGGTCTTCAGGCAGCAGGTATGGATCACCGCATCGGCCTCAGAAAAGAGCCGGGCAACCAGGAACCCGCGTTCCCAGTGAAGGCCGTCCGGCGGGACCGCCTCCCACCCGTCCGGCGGGAGCGAATCGAGCACCGCCACCTCAGCACCAGCCCGGGTTGCTATATCGGTTGCACCCCGGTTCCTCAGCACAAGACCGGTCTCCCCCATCCCGCTCCGTTCCCCGAGCACGATCGACCGGGCACCGGCATCACGGATCCGGTGGAATATCGCCGCCAGCATATCAGGGTGCGTCGTCGCAGGAAACGGATCGTCACTGTTGAAGTTTGCCTTGACCGAGACGGCCTTTCCATCGAGAGGAGGGAGATCAATCTCGTGCCAGAGCGCTTCAACGGCACGGGAACGATCGGTTGCATCGATGACGTAGACCTCGGATGCTGCGGGGGATGCCATGCGCGCAGAGTGCCACGACGTCCTATAAATACCCTGTGCTGGTGGCCCTGATAGGGATAATTCAGTTGAATTGCATGGATTCAGGGTTGCAGAAGAGAGGGATTGCACCGGGTTCCAGCGTTCTGGACAGGCGGATCCATACGTCACATTCGACACGTATAAGAGCAGCCCAAGCGCAATACGTAGTAAACCTCACGACAATCATAGAGATCGCGCATCCTGCGTGAAATGCTTCCAGAAGACCCGAAGCTCCGCGCAAGGTGTCTTTTGGGAGAGTAAGAGGTATGAGGCCAGTAAAAATATGACTTCCAGAATGCATACCCCCCACACCACCTGTCCCAGTTGCCATGAAGAGGTCTACCTGGACGAACTCGTGGGCGGGCGCTGCCCCCTCTGCGGGTATTCCCTCGACGAAGACGATGGAACGTGCAGCGAATACGAGGAGACGATAGAGCGCTCCGATCTCGGGTGGATGATCTTCCAGCTCTTTGTCTTCAGACAGTTCTGCAATAAAGGAGCCAATCCGTTTCAGGTCATGCAGGTTCTTTCTCGTTACGAGGAGCTCACCCAGTGCAGCCCCGACGACGCAGAGAAGATGCAGTTCTCTCTGGAAGTTCCAATGAACCGCTGGGAACGGCTGCTGCCGAAACGGTGTGCGAAATGTGGCCGGATATTCATCTCCGGCGGAAAGGCCGAGATATCGGGTGACATCTCAGCCGCTGAACACCAGAAAACGTATACCTGCCCGTCCTGCTGAATCAGTAGGTCCGGGCAACAAGCGCCGACGTGCCCTTCTCGCCGCAGGCGATGCATGGGCCGTCCGAGACGGCGATCAGGTCGGAACGGATCTCTGATCCGATGACGCTTGCGTCGACCGCCGCCTCAATCTTTTCTGCACATTCCTGTGAACCGCACCAGTGAACGACCGCAACCCCGCTCTTCACGGCAACGGCGGCTGCATCGAGCGTATCTGCCATGACGATCTTATCGGCCATCGCATCCCGGGCGGTCTGCCGGATCTCGTCTCCGAACTCCCCGAGGATGGAGGTGATCCCTTCGATGACGCCCCGGCGGTCGAGCGTAGTCTTCCTGCCTGTGCGGGTGACGGCGACGACCGTGTTCGCATCGATATCCCGCGGCCCGACCTCGATCCGGAGCGGTACGCCACGCATCTCCCAGTGATAGTATTTTGCGCCCGGGCGCATATCCCGGCTGTCCAGTTTCGCGATGAATCCGGCACCCCGGAGTTCCTCTTCGAGAGCCGCGGCTGCTGCGAGCACCTCGTCGCGCCGTTTCCCGACGATGATCGGGACGATGACGACCTCGATCGGCGCAACCTCCGGCGGGAGAACGAGCCCTCTGTCGTCGCCGTGGATGCTGATGACGGCCGCAATCGACCGCTCGGAGATACCGTAGCAGGTCTGGTAGGCATACTGACGCTCCCCGTTCGCGTCCTCGTAGGTGATGTCGTAGGTCCGGGAGAAGTGGTCGCCGAGCATGTGCACCGTCCCTATCTGGAGGGTCTTGCCGTCAGGCATGATGGTGTCGACCGCGATGGTGTAGTCGGCGCCGGGGAACTTGTCCCAGGCCGGGCGGCGGGACACAATCACCGGGACGCGGAGGTTCTCGTAGAACTCCAGGTAGAGGTCGAGAGCGATCTCGACCTGCGCTGCCGCCTCCTCCCACGTTGCGTGGACGGTATGCGCCTCTTTAAACGACGTGATCTCCCGGAGGCGGATGAGCGGCCGGGTATGTTTCGTCTCGTAACGGAACGTATTGACGACCTGGTAGAGTTTCAGGGGCAGATCCGTGTGCGACCGGATCCAGAGGGCATACATCGGGTAGATGGCGGTCTCGCTCGTCGGGCGAAGGGCGAGCGGCACATCGAGTTCGTTCCTGCCGCCGTGAGTGACCCAGTAGACCTCATCCTCGAACCCTTTGATGTGTTCGGCCTCCTTCATGAACTCGGTCTTCGGGATGAGGAGGGGAAACATCGTCTCGGTGTGGTCGCGGTCCATCAGGTCACGGAGTATCGCGTATGCACGCTTCCGGATGCCGAACCCATGCGGGTGCCAGACATATAATCCCTTGACGGGGTAGCGAACATCCATGATCTCGGCCCGCCAGAGGATCTCATTGTACCACTCAGAAAAATTCTCTTTTCCGGGAAGTGCTCCAGTATCTTCTTCCATCCGACTCGTACCTCAAAAACTCTCGATCTGCCTCTTTTAAGCTACCATACTTAGGATTGCCGGCGTAATAAATGCCTCTACAACCGCGGCAACCGCGAGGAGCGGGACGACCACCCGGAGAAAGAGCCGGGCAAGCGGCCGGGCCTCTGCGGCGGCGTCACCCATGCCATGCCATTCGGCGATGAGTTCCTTCCCGAGGAGGAGGCCGAGGCCCCCGGCGATGAGGATGGCGGGGATCTCGAAGATGCCGTGAGGGATGAGCGCCGCCGCAACAAAGAACAGCCCCTGTTGCTGCCGCACGAGTTCCGTCAACATACCGATCAAAAGTCCGTTGACCGAGAGGATCAGCATCGTGACCACACCGAGGGAGGCTCCCCCGAAGAAGAGGAGGAGACAGGTCGTGAGGTTGTTTAAGAATATCTTGCCCGCGAGGACTGCCGGGGAGTCGGAGAGGAGCTGGCCCGCCACCTGTTCGCGAAAGAGGGTCGCGGCCTGTGCGCCTACCGTCGGATCATGAGCCACGGTGACGACGCCGACGCCGATCGCGACGGCAAAAAAGACCGCCGCAAAGATCGTGGATCGGGCAAGCGATACCTCAGACATAGAGCACCATCCGGACCAGGTCGCGTATCCCCGGCGCCATGCCGACGACGATCATGGCGAGCAGGATGAGGTGCCAGAGGGCGAGGTTTCCTTCGCGCCGGTACATCTCAAGGACGTAGATGGCGGGAATGATCACCGCGAGCTTCAGGAGAAACA
This sequence comes from Methanoculleus sp., assembly GCA_041677325.1. Classification (GTDB taxonomy): domain Archaea; phylum Halobacteriota; class Methanomicrobia; order Methanomicrobiales; family Methanoculleaceae; genus Methanoculleus. The sequence goes on along the minus strand of JBAYQF010000020.1, from coordinate 4,248 downwards.
TCGAGAACGCCGTACCGGTCGCGTCGATCAGGGTCGAGCCCACGACGTGCTGCTCGACGTAGTGGACGGGATGGATCTCGATCCCGTAACTCGTCGCGCTCGCGTCCAGCATATGGCCGAAGATGAGGAGTTTGTAGAGGATGATTGAGGCGTAATCCCACTTCAGCACATAGACCAGGAACGCCCAGAGGCCGAACGATGTGATGAGGGCGAGGACGAGGATCGTTGCCAGGACATCGAGCGCGATCGTCGTCTCGGTAAGGCCGAACCAGACGAGCGCCCCGGCGGCGACGAGGCAGGCGACGACCCCTGCACCGGCATAGAAGCGGCTGTAGGAGGATACAAAGCCGGTATTCTCTGCAAGCTTCCCGGCAAAGAGGGCAAACACCGCGACCGCGAAGATCGTGAAGAAGATCAGGGGCGTGATCAGGAGATACCGGAAGTCGGAGACGAGCATCCCGGTATCCTCGACGACCCGGAGGAGCCCGCCGAGGACGACGAACGGCAGGGTTGCCAGCACCAGTTTGCTGTCGACGGCGATCTTATATCGCCGGAGGCCCAGATATACGACGTAAACCGCTACGATGAGGATCAGGGCATAGGTCAGTGTATCAACGAGTGTATAGGCCTCGCCGTAACGGATGGGATCTATGTAATATTTGTAGATGAACTCCCTAATCATTGTTGATCTAAATGAGCGCAGATCGCATAAACTTACTCAGAACCAAGGTCTTCGATAAGTCGAAATGGATGCAGCTCCCTCGCGACGTCGTTATCGGCCACGATGTCATCGAGCAGATCCCCGATATCTGCGAAGATCTTGCCCTCGGCGACTCTGTGCTCATCGTGTCGGGAGGCCGGACGCGCGATATCGCCGGGAGAAAAGTTGAGGCGCTCCTTTCGGATTCTTACGGGATCGCGACGTTTGCCACAGGGGAGGGCGACCCGCTCGAGACGATCCGGAGAGCCGAGGAAGCGGCGGCGAAAGCGGAGTTCGTCATCGGGGTTGGCGGCGGCCGCGTCATCGATGTGGCGAAGATCGCCTCGTATAACACCGATCGCCACTTCATCAGCGTTCCCACCGCCGCATCGCACGACGGTATCGCCTCGTCCCGTGCCTCGGTGCCGACCGCCGAGGGAAACGTCTCGCTTGCGGCCGAACCGCCCGTTGCCATCGTTGCCGATACCGCTATCATCGCAACGGCACCCCACCGGCTGCTGGCATCCGGGTGCGCGGATATCATAGCAAACTATACCGCGATCCTTGACTGGGAACTCTCCCACCGTCTCCGGGGCGAACCGCTCTCGGAGTACGCGCTGACGCTCTCCCGGATGACCGCCGAGATCCTCTTCAAGAATGCCGACCTCATCAAACCGCACTCAGAAGAGAGCGCCTGGATCGTAACGAAAGCACTGGTGTCCTCAGGCGTCGCTATGAGCATCGCAGGGTCGTCCCGGCCCGCAAGCGGCGGCGAGCACAAGTTCTCCCACGCACTTGAGCGGCTCGCGCCGGGGAAGGGGCTCCACGGGGAGAAGTGCGGGATCGGGGCGATCATCACGATGTATCTCCACGGCGGGGACTGGGAAGGCATTCGTGACTCGCTCAAGAAGATCGGCGCACCGACGACTCCTGCCGGGATCGGGGTCGATGATGAGACAGCCGTTGCAGCGCTCCTCGCTTCAAGGACGATCCGGCCGGAACGCTTCACCATACTGGATATGGGGCTGACCGAGGAATCGGCGCGGGATCTCGTGAAGATGCTCTACCGGGAGTGAAGTGAGATGGTGAAGGGTAAGACAAAGGTGACGCTGATCGGCGCTACGGTCGCAAAACCCGGGCTTGATTTTGTCTACGAAGGTATATCATGCCCCGAGTGTAAGGCCTGCAAGGTGCGTAAGGCATGCCATAACCTGCAGGCGGGCAGGAGATACCGCGTTGTTACCGTCCGCACGAACACCCGGCACGATTGCCCGATTCACCACGAGGCGGTGATTGCGGTCGACGTCATGGCGGCACCCGTCATTGCGCTGATCAGCGCCGATATGGCGATAGTGAATTCGAAGATCAGTTACGAGTTCTCCTGCCCGAGAACCGGGTGCCGAAGCTACCGCCTCTGCCGTCCCGACGGCATCGTCGAGGGCGAGAAGTATATCGTCGGCGAGGTTCTCGGCAATGCGCCCGACATCTGCGAACGGGGGCGCTCGCTGAAGCTGGTGGGGCTCCGACCGATCTGACGCTATTTATGAGGGCTTGCCCGTATCCACCGGACGCTTTTCTCAAGCCTTCATCGAGATCACGGCGGATGATCTGCCGCGGGAGTTGCAGGGAGATTTGCAAAAGAGTTTACGAGGAGCGGAGAGTGTCTCACCCCTACCCCGCCCGCGCCTCCCCCGCTCCTTCCCGGAGCCTACGACCGGCTCACCGCCCAGAGCCGCCGGGCGAGATCGAGGAGCGCCTCCCGGTCGTGAAGCGCAGCAAGCCACGGCGCGGGTATCGTCTCGAACCCGAACCGCGCCCCGGCGAGCCCGCCGACGATCGCGCCGACGGTATCGGCATCGCCCCCGAGGTTGACCGCCGTGACCACCGCATCACGGAACGTCGGGGCGTCCATGAAGACCCTGACGGCGCAGTGGGTGCAGAGGACGGCATCGAGCGACGGTTCCGGTGGATGTGCCCGGTAATCCTTGAGGAGCTCGCGAAGTTCGGGGTCCTCGCAGGCGGCGAGCGCCTCCCCGAAAGCCCCGACCGCCTCCTCCCCCCGGCAGAGCCCGCTGACCATCCGGTTTACGAACGCAGAGGCCTCACCGGCGACGAGATCAAAATGCGTCACCCCCGATGCGGCAAGGCTCGCCTCCCGCACCTCACCGGGCGGATAGAAGATGCCGATCGGGATGCCGCGCATGACACTCCCGTTGCTCCGGCTCCCGCCCCGCGCCTCGTGCGCCACCTTCGCGGCAACAGCGGGCGCGACCCCCCCTTCAACGAGATCCAGGACGGCACCGGACGTCGGCCCGAAAAACTCCGGATGGGCACGATAAACTCGAACCAGGCGGCGAACGAAGTCTTCCGGATCAAGCTTGCCACACTCGACAAGGGTCTCTGCCAGGGCCGACGCCTGGAGGGTGTCGTCGGTATACTGGCCGGCGGCGACGTTGTGAATCCCGCCTCCCACCATCTCCGTTACGGTGAACAGAGCCGGGGGAAGACCTTCCAGGGGCGCGCCCAGAGCATCGCCGATTGCAAGCCCTATGAGCGCTCCGACTGCCCGCATCTTGTACATATAAAAAGATCATCAACAAATTATATCTACCCGCGGACAGTAGTATTCTTCGAGGAATGGTGATATCGTGCAAAAGGAAGAGCTGCTCCACTTACACATGCTGTTAGTCCACATCAGAAAATATTACGAAAACACGACGGAGGAGGACGTCCCGACCGACCAGTATAACGCTCTCCACATCTCACCCGTCCATATTCATAAGAATAAGGTCACCCATAAAAAAGCTATTTTAACGCTCGGAAACGAGATCGTCCACCATATCCGGGAAAATCACAATCCTTACATCGAATATCACGCCGATTTTCAGTCTGAACGTATTGCAACCGAACACTAAATGATGAACGATACTGGTACTCTCCGGGAGATCATCTCCCGCATCCTTTCTACCGAACCGGGCACCGTCGACGTCCAGAAGATCAAACTCGAGGTCTGCCGTGAGCACAGCGCAAACATGCCCAAAAACTCCGCGATTCTCGCCGCCGCCGCCCCGGAAGAACGTGAGCGGCTCAGGCCGCTCCTCCAGGTAAAGCCCACCCGGACGATCTCGGGGGTGGCGCCCGTTGCGGCGATGACCTCGCCCCATCCCTGCCCCCACGGCAAATGCCTCCCCTGCCCCGGCGGGCCGGAACACCCCTTTGCGTCTCCCCAGAGTTACACCGGGGAGGAGCCCGCCGCGCTCCGGGCAAGGGAGCACGCCTTCGACCCCTACGCCCAGGTGCAGGCCCGTCTCGGGCAGTTCGAAGCGCTCGGCCACCACGTCGACAAGGCGGAGCTGATCGTCATGGGCGGGACGATGACCGCCCGCCCGCTCGAGTACCAGGAGTGGTTCGTCGGGGCGGCCGTCCAGGCGATGAACGACGACCGGCGGGCGGAGACGCCGCACGATAAGCCCGATCTCGATGCGATATTTGCCGCAAACGAGTTGGCGCGGGTCAGGTGCGTCGCCACCACCTTCGAGACGAGGCCG
>JBAYQF010000019.1:0-12367 GCA_041677325.1 Methanoculleus sp. | reverse complement strand
GTAAGACCGCTTCGACGGCTGCGCCCGGTTAGAGGTATATCCGGGTTGAAAACCCATTTTCCAATCAGGTGTTCTGAACGCCGAGTTCCACGCTCAACATATCCAGGTAGTCGGAGAGGAGACGGGTGATCAGGAAGTTCTTCCTGACATGCTCCTTTCCCGCCCGGCCGAGCCGTTCCCCGAGTTCGGGGTTCTCGAGGATCTGCCGGATTCTCCAGGCAAACCCGTCGGTATCGGTCGGATCGAGGAGGAACCCGGTCTCGCCGTCCTCGATCTGGAGCGGTATGCCCCCGACCCGGGACGCGATGACCGGCCGCCCTTTCCAGAGCCCTTCGGTGACGGTCAGGCCGAACCCTTCGCGGAGCGACTTCTGGAGGATGATGCACGAGACCCGCTGCAGAGCGTTGACCAGAAGGTGATCTTCTGCGGTGATCAGGATGACGTCGCCGCTCTCGATGTACTCCCGTGCCTTCTCCTCGACGCTCCGGTAGATCTCCCAGCCCTCGGGGTCGTCGGGGGCCATGCTCCCGCAGAGGATCAGCCGGCAGTCGACGTGTTCGCGCACCTTGAGGAAGACGTCGACGACGCCTTCGGGGTCCTTCCACTTGTCGAACCGCGATATCTGGGTGATCAGGGGCTTGTCCGTCGGGACGTCGTACTTCTCAAGGAGGCCTGCGATCTCCGCATCGGTGAGGTCGCGGTTCTTCTCCGAGAGGGGATCGATCGCCGGGCGGCATATCCACTGCTCCATCGGCATCCCGCGGCGCCGGTACTCATCGTGCGATATGACCATCCGATCGTAGCCGAGGACGAAGTCCTTGAGGAAGTCCCAGAGGGCTGGATCGGGGTTCGAGAGGTCGACGTGGCACCGCCAGACCCAGGGCTGGGCCTTTTTGTAGTACCGGATCAGGGGCAGGGGCTGCGGGTCGTGGATGACCACGAGGTCGTGGTCGATCGTCATCTGCCCGGAGAAGCACTCGTTCGTCTTGAGGTAGAGCCCCTTCTCGTTGTCCGAGAATGATATCGCCTGGCCCTGGAGGGCGTTGTGGAAGTTCTTCGTGATCGTGAAGAAGTCGCCCTCGCCGGTAAGGATATTCCATTGCGTCCGGATCCCGACGTCGTTCATGAGCGGGACGAGCGAGAGGATCATCTCCGCGACGCCTCCGCTCTGGTAGGTCGAGTTCACGTGAAGAACCCGCTTCCCCCTGAGGGCCGCTGCCTTCCGGTATATCCCGGAGATGACGTCATCGCCGACGATAGGCCGGTGGTCCTCAAGCGTCCGGCCGTTATCGCAGATACAGGTTATTCCATCCATATAAGCCATCAAAATCTCCCCCACAAAGATAGTCCAGAGACTTACTGCATAGAGTATCTATGCATATAAATATATAAATATATGTTTATAAAAATCGTTCTTCCACCGCGAGATCCCGCTCCCGGCGTAGTTTCTACCGCTCCGGTATGGATTTACGTGCTGTTGGGTGCTGATAGCAGAACAAAAAAGATTAATAAAATGAGGTGATTTGGGGCCCGGGGGTGACGTGGATCCGGGGAGTGCGGGGGCCGGGAGAGGAGGCGCGCCGATAGATCTGGAGGAGAACCACCAATATAGGGTGAATCAAAACCATTCTCCGGCACGATGTATCGAGAACACGCCGGAAAGATGCCCTTCCTCATCACCTCCGACGGCGTAACCTTCCGGAGGATGCCGTCTACGTCGTCGGCGAATACCACTTTGACGACATCCGGCCCGATGACATCGTCATCGACCTCGGCGCCAACGTGGGCGCCTTCTGCATCCGGGCCGCTCGCCGTCGAACCTATCCTCACAGAAGTGCTCAGGGAGAACGTCGAGCGAAACGGTGGAGGCGTCACTGTGGTGGACGGGGCGCTCGGCACGGGGGAGCGTGCCCGGATAACCTGGGGGGAGAAGGCGCTCACCGTTCCGACCTGCACCCTCGGCGAGTTCGCCGGCATGGCCGGGGGATGTGACTTCTTGAAGTGCGACTGCGAGGGGGCGGAATGGTTCATCCGGCCGCATGACCTCGATCGGGTGCGCCGGATCGAGATGGAGATCCACATGCCCCCGATCGGGGGGCCGGTGAACCGGAGGCTCCTCGACTACATCGGGGCGTACTACGATTTTGAGATAGAGCGGACACCCGGCTATGATGTGAAAGGCGTGATGGGGGTCATGCATGCCGTCCGGAAGAACGGCGGGTGAGGATCCGGCGCCCATCGAGGGATGGGACGGTTCTGGGAATCCCGGCAGGGATGCAAAAGGCGGTAGATTCCCCGGGATCCGGCCGATCGCGGCTCACCAACATGCATAAATAGGAACCTGCACCACCGGCCCGGTGGTGATGCAGTATGGCGCAGGCAAAAGAAGGCGACACCGTACAGGTGCACTATACCGGAAAACTCGGCGATGGAACGGTTTTTGATACATCGGGTGAGCAGACGCCGCTCGAGTTCACCATCGGCAGCGGCCAGATCATCCCCGGGTTCGAGCGAGCCGTGGTCGGCATGGAACCGGGAGAGACGAAGACGGCGACGATCCCGCCCGAGGAGGCATACGGCCTCCACCGCGAGGAGATGACCATCACGGTGGAGAGGGAGCAGTTTCCCGATGAGATCAACCCCGAACCCGGCCAGCAGCTCCAGGTGCAGCAGCCGGACGGCAGGATGGCTCTCGTCGTCATCAGCGACGTCTCGGAGTCGACCGTGACGCTGGACGCAAACCACCCCCTTGCCGGACAGCCCCTGACGTTCGATATCAGGCTCGTGGATATCGTGAGTGCCGCACCGGAGCAGGCGGCCGGGTAACCCCTACGACCGGAGGATCTTCCGGAGCTCCGGGAGCGGGCGGGTATTCGCGATATCGTCCGCCGAGAGCCATCCCCGCCGGGCGGTCGCGACCCCGAACTCCATGAACCGGAGGTTCTCACGGCGATGGGCGTCTGAAGCGACCGAGAATCGGACGCCTGCACCACGAGCCGAGCGGGCGTTGAGATCAGAGAGGTCGAGCCTTCCGGGGACGGCGTTGATCTCCATGAGGACGCCGAGCGCCGCCGCGGCCTCAAAGACTGCGGCGAGATCGATCCGGTAGGGTTCGCGGGAGAGGAGGATCCGTCCCGTCGGGTGGCCGATGATATCGACGTGCTCGTTCTGCATCGCGGTGAGCACCCGTTCGGTCATCTCTTCCTCGGATTGCTTGAACCCCGAGTGGACGCTCGCCACCACCACGTCGAGGTCGGCGAGGACGTTGTCGGGGAGGTCGATCGTGCCGTCCATGCCGATGTTGCATTCGGTGCCGGTGAGGAGGGTGAACTCGCCGTCGCTCCCGGCGTTGATCCGCTCGATCTCCCGCACCTGGTCGGCGAGGCGTTCGGGCGAGAGGCCGCGGGCGATATGGAGGCTCTCGGCATGGTCGCATATGGCGATGTACTCGTAGCCGAGCGCCCGGGCGAACTCCGCTATCTCCTCGATAGAATGTACGCCCTCGCTCCAGGTGGTGTGGACGTGGAGGTCGCCCCTGATCGCGTCGTAACCGACGAGGTCGGGGAGGGTTCCGGCCCGGGCGGCCTCGATCTCGCCCCGGTCCTCCCGGAGTTCCGGCTCGATCCAGGCGAGATCGAGCGCCTGGTAGACCCCGGCCTCATCCTCCCCCGCGACCGTCCGGCCGGTCTCGAGGTCGACGAGCCCGTACTCGTTCAGTCGCCGGTTCCTTGCGATCGCAAGCCGGCGCATGGCGATGTTGTGCTCTTTTGAGCCCGTGAAGTACTGGAGGGCGGCTCCGAAATGCCCCTCCTCAACCACCCGGAGGTCGACCTGGATGCCGGTCGAGAGCACCACCGAGGTCTTCGTCATCCCCCGGACAAGGACACGCTCGACTCCCGGGAGGGTGGCGAAGGCCTCCATCACCTCCCCCGGGCTGGAGGAGGCCGCGAGGATATCGACATCCCCGATCGTCTCCTTCCTCCGGCGGATCGACCCGGCGAGGCTCACCCGGCTGACGGATGCAAGCGCGGCGAGCCGTCGCTCGATATCCCGGGCGATGGGGAGGATCTTCCCGAGGAGGTGCCGCGTCTCCGTCGGTCGTCTCACCTGTATGCTTGCAAGGATATTCGCCTCGGTCTTCTCACCGAACCCGGGCAGATCGCGGATCCGTCCGGCCAGCGCCGCCGTCTCCAGGTCGTCGATCGTCCGGATGCCGAGCTCTCGTGAAAGGGCGATCGCCTTCTTCGGCCCGATCCCCTCGAGGCGGGTGAGGTGCTGCACGCCCTCGGGGAGTTCCGCGCGGAGTGAGGAGAGGTACTCGAGGTCGCCGGTCTCGACGATCTCGTTGACCTTTGCGGCTATGGCTTTCCCTACCCCGGGGATGTCGTCGAGGCGCCCTTCCCGTGCGACACCGACGATGCTCTCCGGCAGTGCCTCGATCGCCTGCGCCGCCCGCCGGTATGCCTGCGGTTTGAATTGGACGCCCTTGATCTCCAGGAGTCTGGCGACCTCGTAGAGGATCGTCGCGACCTCGATGTTCGCCACCTTTGAGTGGTTCTCCATGACGTTCACCGGGAACCGGAAGATGAAGGATGTGTGCTCTCCGATCCCTGGTTAGTTCATCGCCGGTGCCGACTTGAAGGTTGTGGTCTTCGGGCGGCCGATAACTCCATATGGTCGGGCCGTCTCTCACTCCCGGGAGTGGCCGGATGGGCAAACACAGGAGAGAGTCAATCGCCGGAATCCTCATATCAAGAGTCATCGGGATCGTCGTATTCCTGATCGTGCTCGGCGTTCTGAACATCCTCGCGGATGCCTACATCCGGATGCCGGTCTACCTTCAGGTTGTCGGGTTCCTCAACGCCAACCTCGGGCTGCTCATCCTGATAGCGGTCCTCTTCCTCATCGGCGACCTCTTCGGCGCTCTTGTAGTTCCCCTGAACCTGCCCGCCCCGATCTTTAGCGCGCTCGGCGCCGTCTTCCTGGTCATCTTCCTCGTCCGGCTCCTCCTCCTCATCGGAACGATCACCGACACCGGGTTCTTCTCTGTCTTTGAAAGAGCGCTCACGCTCCCGGTCTACCTCTTCATCTTCATCATCGCGCTCGTCGCGGGTTACATCGGGCTCTTTACGGGCCGGGCATGATCCAGGACTACTCGAACCCCTCCATCTCCTCGAAGGTGCTCACCATATGGTCCTGCAACCTGCCGGTCTCTGGATCCATGTGGACCAGAACAAAGAGTTCGTGCTCGCCGCTCTCCCAGAGGGCAAGGGCGGGCCTATCCTCCATCGCCTGGAATCCAAGGGCACCGAGGGCGCCCCTGATCTCGTCGTAGGTGGGGTTTGCGTCGAACATCTCCCTGACCCGGTCCTTCATGACCCCCTGTGCCTCCCGGTCGATGGGTACCTGTTCCGGCATAGGGCAGTCATACTTCCTGCACCCGGATAAACCTGACCCGGGAGTGGGCGCGGCCTACCAGGAGCGTCACTGGTGCCGACATCAGGAGGAGTTACCGCGTACGGCACGGCGGGTTGCACGGCCTTTGCGTTCACCGCGGGAGGATGCGGGGGTTCGCGGCGGCCATTGCCGTATGACCCGATCCCGTCAGCGGATCACCGGGCGCTGAAGAAAGGAGAAGCCTCTTCACGGTCCTCGTAGGCGGCTACCCGGTAGCCCGCATACCCACCCCCGGGATTCATCCGCAGAAGGACGAAGATCCCGAGATCGGGCTGCACCCACACCGCGATCTCGGCATCGTCCCGCTCCGGTACGAAGTTCAGCGAATAGAGCGCCTCCCTGACATCGGCATACTCCGGTGTCGACTGGATGAGCTGCTCGATCTCCGTCATCACGGTCTGGCGTTGCAGGGTCTCGATATCTCCGAACATACCGCCCCCGATCACCCTTCCGGTATAAAGTATTGATCCGGAGACAATGCCGGAGAGGGGGTAGTACAGCAATTCCAGAGCAAAATGGATATTTTCCGGATCAGTCCGGTTAAAACTACGAAAAATCCCGTAGTTAAAGCAAGATATTTATTTCGGCCAAATCAAGAGATGATCGATGCATATGCGAGGAAAAGCAGCACTTCTGGGGATCGCCTTGATGGTCCTCTGCGCCGCGGTGATCGGCGGCGTCACCGCACAGCTCCCCGAGGAATCCAAGGACAAACTGATCCACGTCTCCGGTACGGGCAAGGTGACGACGACACCCGACCAGGCTATCATCGTCTTCGCGGTCGAGACCGAGGATGCCGACGTCAAGACGGCACAGCGGCAGAACGCTGAAAGGATGGACGCCGTGGTCAATGCGCTAAAACAGGCCGGCATCCCGGAGAACAACATCAAGACTTCCGGCTACAACATCGTCCCGGTGACCGAGAAGGACGACAGGCCACTCTCAACCTCCAGGGTCAAGTACTACCGGGTCACGAACAGTCTTGAGGTCACGCTGAATGACGTGAACCGCGTGGGCGAGATCGTCGACCTTGCGGTTGCGAACGGCGCGAACAGGGTCAACCGGTTCGCGTTCACCCTGAGCGACGCAAAACAGCAGGAGTTCCGGTCGCAGGCCCTGACCGCCGCGGTTATACAGGCACGGGGTGACGCCGATACCGTCGCCGCAGCCATCGGCAAGACGATCATCAACGTCAAAGAGGTCAACGTCGGCGGCAGTTACGTGCCTATGGCCTATAACAGCCGTGATCTGGGTATGGAGATGACGGCAGCCGGTATGGCCGTCCCGACCCCGATCGAGGCGGGCGAGATCGATGTGACCGCCACCGTCTCCATCTCCTATATCATAGCATAACCACCTCTTTTCGTCTGCATGCCCGGGGGACTCCGAACCCCGGGCTGTCACCTTGCGAAGCATAATCGTCTGCGGCGAGAGACCGGAGTACCGGAGTCTGTCTATGGTCACGATAACCGAGATCTACAACAACATCCCCTGCCGGGAGGGACTCACGGCGGACTGGGGGTTCTCCTGCCTGGTAGAGGAGGCGGGGCTGCTCTTTGATGCCGGGGCAAAAGGCGACGTGCTCCTCTCCAACATGGAAGCGCTCGGCATCGACCCCGCGGGCATCCGACGCCTCGTCATCTCTCACGACCACTGGGATCATAACGGCGGTCTTGAAGCAGTCCTCGCCGTAAATCCGGCGATGGAGGTCTATGTCCACGATGCGTTCACCAGGGAGACGCTCTCGCTCATCCGGAAGTATACCGAACCACGGATCGTGACCGGTTGGGCGGAGATCGGTGACGGTGTCGCCGTGACCGGCCCGCTCGGGACGGATATCAGAGAGCAATCGCTTGCAATCGCCGTGCCGGGCGGCTACGTGGTCGTCACCGGGTGCGCCCATCCCCACATCGGCCGGATCGTCGAGCGGGTCTCGGAGGCCGGGCCGGTTCTGGGCGTCATCGGGGGGTTCCATACCGTCTCCGATGAGGATATCGATGCACTCGCCGGAGCAACATACCTCTCGGCGTCGCACTGCACCGACCGGATCGCGGAGATCGCGGAGCGTTACCCGGATTCGTTCCACCCCGGGGGTGCCGGGAAGGTGCACCGGATATAAAAAAGAGATTACGGTATTTTTTCTTTTTTCCCGGCAGCATCGGTCACCACACGGGGATCATCTGCAAACGAGATGGTGTGCTGCGGGTAGGGTATCTGTACGCTGTTCTCGTCGAGCGCCTGCTTGATCTTCCAGAGGAGGCTTGTCCTGACATCCCACCAGTTCCGGGCCGGCGCCCAGATGTAAGCGGTCAGGTTGAAACCGTCGTTCCCGAAGTTGTTGACGAAGACCGACGGTGCCGGGTTCTTCAGCGCAAACGGGTGGGTCGCGATGACCTCCTTGATGATCCGTATCGCCTCATCCACATCGTCCTCGTACCGGATGGTGATCGAATACTCAAACCTCCTGGCGGCGTTGTGGACGTAGTTTGTGATGTTGGAGGTGAAGACCGTCTCGTTCGGGATCCGGGTAAAGATCCCGTCGTGGGTCTTGACGATCGTCGAGAGGATGCGGATATCCTCGACAGTGCCGCTGACGCCGGCGACGTTGATGCCGTCCCCGATCTTGATCGGGTGCTCGAACATGAGAAAAAGCCCGGATATCAGGTTCGAGACGACGCTCTTGCTCGCAAAACCGATGACGAGACCGGCGATGCCCCCGGCAACCATGAGGCCGGAGAGGTCGACGTTGAGGTACGGGAGAGCGACGATGAGCACCCAGATGAGGATGATGTAATAGATCACCTTTGCGAGCAGTTCGCGCTCGCTCTTGGGCAATCGTTCAGCAAGAGCCCTTTTGACGTTCAGCGCGACAATCTGGGCGATTCCGATGCCTATGAGGAAGATAACGGTGAACCAGAAAATGTCGCCGACGGAGATATCGCCGACACCGACGGGCGTCTCAAGGAGACCGATCATCTCGATCATCAGGACAGCCCCCATTCCATAAGGTATCCGCGGCTGATAACCGGGATCTTGCGTGTTTTATTCAGTTCAATGGATCGCGTCATGCCCGGGATGAGGGGTACGTCGGTGAAGTTGGTCTCCGCGCGGGATGGGGCGACGATCTTCATCGTGGTGGTGGCCGCCACGATGTCGTCGTAGTAGATCTTCATATCGGCGCTGTTGAAGACGATGTGCGCGACTTCAACCCACTCAGTGGCGGCGTTCTGGATGGTGAGTTTCATCACTCCTGTGGAGAGGCGGTCGACCTGGGGGATCTCCGTGTACGCCGCGCTCCGGTACCAGCGGGCAATGACCCCGCTGGTCGGCGGGCCGTAAAGCGTATACTTCTGGGTGCCGAGACCAAAGACGTCGAGCACCTCGATATCCTTTGCTGCGTTCAGGAAGACGCCGATCTCAACAGGGAACTCCAGGTAGATCGTCCGGGTGAGGCCGGGCTCGATGACTATCGGGGGGAAGTCGATCTGGAGGAAGTCTGTGATCGATTTTGGGAGGTTGACCGGTTCGACCGGGTTGATGATGAACTCGCCTGTCTCCGTGGCCAGGAGCCGCTCGAACGTCTCATCCCGGCACCTGCGCCGGTAGGTCAGAAAGCCGTTTTTTCGTTCGGTTTTGATCAGAATGTCACCGTCTTCGCGGTGGAAAGTGTCCTTATAGCGCCCGAACATAACGTATGGTTTATAAATACACAAATATTAACCTACGCGACAGACGCGATCCGCCGGGCCTGCGTTCCAGTGCCGGGCTGCGATAGATGAACCATCGGGGATGGTTGCACGGATACCTGGTCAGAACGAGTTTATTGCCGGAAACCCGCATGGTTTCAATCGAGACGATCCAGTAAGATATAAATAGTAAATCCTATCGAAAGTATATTTTCCTGGAGATATATAGACACCCTTTTAACCGGTAGTTTCAGACATTTTTCTCTGCGCACGTACTCTCAAATGATGATGTGCAGGGATCGCGCTATCGACCGACACGGGGGATACGCCCGGAGACCCGGGAGAGAAAACCTTATCGCAGCGTTGTAAAGCGAGATTTGCTCCCGGGTGATGTACGTGAAGATGGAAGGAAATATGGTCAGGAAATCTATGAGTCACAGCCAGGTACCTATGAGTATCTTCGATCACCTCCAGCAGCCGACACTCGTCCTCGACTGTGAAGGCCGTGTGATCGTCTGGAACAATAGCATGGAGCAGTATACCGGGATTTCAGCAGAGGAGATCGTTGGGAAAGGGGATTATGCCCACGGAAAAGCGCTGTTTGGCGAAGAATGCCCCACACTGGCGAACAGTATCCTGACCCGTGACGAATCCGGTGGCGGTCATTACCGCCTGTTGCATCACGAAAACGGAGAATTGCTTGCCGAATCACAGATGCCTGCAAGATCCGGGAGAACAATCGTCTGCATGGCAGCCCCTCTCTACGATATCCGTGGTCGGCAGATCGGTGCAGTCGAGACCATTCGCGAGGCACGACCGGACGAGATGGCCGATGAGTCACGCGGCGTGCCGGAGGAGCAGGTGCGGATCCTGGCGAGCACCCTGCCCGATATGATCTTCACGCTCAACAGGGACGGTGTCTTCACCCAGTTCTTCTGGACGGGCGGCTGGACACAGGGCGTGAAACCGGAAGAGATCGTAGGAAAGACGCCTCATGCCCTGCTCCCACAAGCTGAGGCGGATTTTCTGGCCGAAGCTGCACGCCGGGTCATCGAGACGGGAGAGACGGTAACGGAGGCGCGGACATTTGTATGGAGCGGAGAGGAACGATCGTTCCAGGTCGCCGTCCATCCCCTGCACAATGTTTCCGGGAAGATCGTGGCCGCTGCCGGGGTCAGCCGGGAGACCACCCGGGAGATCGCCTGGGAACAGGCCAGCCTTTACCTCGATCTGCTCGGCACCGATATCTACAACACCAGCATGGTTGCGGCGACGATCATCGAGATGCTCCGCGATCGTCTCTCCGGTGAGGAGGCGGAACTCGCCCAGCGTGTCAAGATCACGATCGAGCAGGGGATCAACGTCATCAAGAACGTCGAACTCCTGACCACGCTCAACAAACACCGTGTCCACCTGGAGCCGGTCGATATCTCCGCCCCTATCCGCGCTCAGATGAAACGCTATGCAGGCATCGATATCAGGTATGAGAGCGGGACCTGTATGGTCTGGGCGAACCCGCTCTTTGAGCATATCATATCCAACCTGATCAGCAACAGCATCAAGTTCGGCGGTATGAAGGTCCGGATCGATATATCCGTCATGGAGACCGAAGATACCGTGGTGCTCTCCGTCGCCGATACCGGCATCGGCATACCGGATCACTTAAAGCTGAACATCTTCGACCGGTTCAGCTGCAAAGGTACCCGGACTGCCGCGGGGAGCCGTGGCCTTGGCCTTCACATCGTCAGGATCCTCGTGAACCAGTATGGCGGCCGTGTCTGGGCGGCCGACCGGGTCCCCGGAAAACCTGAAGAAGGGGCGACCATCAAGCTCATCCTGCAGAAGTGTTAGTGGGGTTGTTCGGTCTCATTTGCGCATTCTGGCGTTGGGAGTCCGGGTTGATACCCATATACTTCCTCCGCGGTCTCCCCGGCTTCGCCGTGAGGGGAGCGTTCCCATATTCCCTTTCCTGCCCGGGCAACCCCGGACTCTCAGGGTTCTGTGTGGGGGAGCGATCGGGTGAAATTCCATGCGCAACACCTCCCCGGGCCACTCCCTCCTCCCTCCCGGTTTACGATCCACCAGGCAGAAAGCCCACGACTTTAGTCGTGGGATGAATGCCGTCGACAACCATATTTATGCCAACAACAAATAGACACTATAATGCTTAAAGCATATCGTTATCGACTCTACCCGACCAAATCCCAAATCTCTCAGATGGAGCAGACGCTGGAGCTATGTCGATGGGTCTATAACGAGACGCTTGCATTGCGAAAGAACACCTGGGAACAGGAACAGTGTTCTCTTTCTCTGTATGAAACCAACAAACTCCTGACCCAATGGAAACAGGAGCGGCCTGAATTAAAGCAGGTTTTTTCACAGGTTCTTCAAAATTGTCAGATGCGTGTGGATCTTGCTTTCAAAGCCTTTTTCCGGCGGGCACGGGCCGGAGATGATCCGGGGTATCCACGATTCAAGGGGAATGGACGATACGATAGTTTCACGTACCCGCAGTATGGGTTCAAACTGGATGGAGAGCATCTCAATCTTTCAAAGATCGGAGTTCTCCAGGTCGTTCTCCATCGCCCCATCGAAGGAAGAATCAAGACTTGCACGATCCGGCGGTCTTCGACCGGGAAGTGGTATGCCTGCTTCTCGGTCGAGTATGAATCCTCTCCTGCTCCGCAGAAAGAGACGGCAGTCGGGATCGACGTTGGACTGGAGTCCTTCGCCACCCTCTCGAACGGCGAGAAGATCGAGAATCCCCGATTCTTCCGTACCGACGAGAAGGCTCTCACGAAAGCGCAGAGGAAACTCTCAAAGGCAGAGAAAGGCTCTCCTGAACGGAAGAAAATACGGAAGATCGTTGCGCACGTTCACGAACGGATTGCTAACAGACGGCTCAATTTTGCCCATCAAACCTCCCGTCAGTTGGTAGACCGGTTCGGGACAATCGTGTTCGAGGATCTGAATGTCACAAATATGCAGAAGAACCACGGTCTGGCGAAAAGCATAGCCGATGTTGCCTGGAATCAGTTCATCACGATCACAGTGAGTAAAGCGGAAGATGCTGGCTCACATGTGGTCCTGGTGAACCCCAGAAACACCTTGCAGATGTGCTCCAGATGTGGGATGATCGTCAAGAAGACGCTTTCGGATCGGGTCCACTCCTGCCCGCACTGCGGGTTGGCAATGGATCGTGACCAGAACGCGGCGATCAATAT